>CAIOKW010000195.1 GCA_903858975.1 Oligoflexia bacterium
AATCGCAGCTTTTGTCTGAAACTCCGGAATCGACGTGAGTAGATGAATCGCGGCATAATACCACTTGCTATAGTAAACCCCTTCTTGGTTTTTGCTGAGCACCTCTGTGGTTTTAATTCTTTCGAGATAGTTTTTCCGTTTCTCAAGTACATCATCAATTTGGACTTTAAAAAAATCCTCGAGTAACTTACTCCCTGCGCGAGCGAAGAGTACGAGAAGAATAAAATAATGTGATTCTTCAGTATTATGGCCCAAGCTTTCATTAATTACAGGACAATGCTCAAGAGTAAAATCATTCTTGCCAGACAGAACCTGCGAAATAAACGCGGGCTTAGTATTAAGGCGAAGCGCAAGTTTACTTCTAAACCCTCGAGTCTCTCCCGATGTAGACAACCGGGTTTCTAAGTACTTGCGATAGTCTCTGAAATCATAGATTGAAGACTGAAGTGTTTTTGCTCCCATACCTACTCCTATCGGAATTTGTGAGGGTATTTTTAACTCTTTAGTTAAATTAATTTGCGCGCTGCACAAGTAAGGCGCTGCACCCCCTCTATTCAAAGATTGATTTTTCATATCACCCCCGTAGAATAAATATAAAGGAACTCAAAACATGATAATCAAAGCACTCTTCGGTTTTATCCTTCTCTCTCTCTCGCTACCAGCCTACGCTGCAGGGACTTATCAATTAGCTCCCAATTGCTTCATTAAAAAATTTGAAAATGGAAAATGGCAAGCAAGTGACACTTCAGTGCTCGAGTCCGCAAGCTTCACCCCCTTAGACCCCAAACAGGGGCAAGTCCGTTTTAAGATTAATAATCAGTGGTATTATACGGGTGAGAGTTGCTTAATCTCTAAAGACTCAACATCAAATGAAGGGAAAAGTAAATCCTTCTACGCAGGTGGAGTGATCGGGGGATTTTATGGGCTCACTGGAACCGGTAATAAATTACAGCTCGGCTTCGGTGGTCGTGCAGGGTACAACCTGAAGCCCATGTCAGGAGGTCTTCTCTCGTTAGGCGTTCACCTGAGTACTACTTCACGAACCACTACTGTGGGTACGGCTACAAATACTGCAAGCTACACTGAGTTTACGTTTAATCCGCTCCTCCGTAATCTTGGGAAATTCGGCTTTTATGTGGGTCCCGAAATTGGTCTTGGCACTCGTAAACTGACTCGAACCGTTGGAAGTGCTTCAGCGATGGCTTCAGGTACTGTGCTTGATATTGGAGCAAACTTTGGTTTCGAATATCGTTTAAGTGAGCACTTCGTAATCGGCCCTGATCTTCACCTCACTCACCTCGGAACTTCGCCGGTGGGATACGCAGCTGAAACGCTCAGCAAATTCATGTTCGCCATCACTTCACAATTTTAGTTCAAGAAAGGCTTTCTAAAATACATGGGCTGGACGTTACAAAAAACCAAAAGCGCACTCTCTAAAAACTTGATGGCGCTTATGATCCTGTTCAGCGTGGTCATGGTGGTCCAGATCGATGCTCATGCAGCGGATGCAAAATCTGAAGGCTTTACGCCAGCTTCATTTGAAATAGACATGAGCAGCGGACTTCTCGGTTTTAGTAAGAGCTCATCTCAATTTGATATCGGTCTTGGCCTTCAAGTCCGCTCTCTTTGGAGCTGGCTTCAGTGGAGTGCTGAAATGGATTATCAAAAGATTTCATTCCGCGGCGGTTCCACCTCAAATACTCTATACTTATTTGGACCCACTGTTAATTTGGACTCGTACATCTTCTCGCTCGGCATGGCACTTAAATCAGGAAGCACGGACCTATTGGATTCCAGCACTTCTGATCCAACCGGAACTGGATTCTATTTCATCGTCGGCCGTCACATTGTCTTGTCTCCGGGATGGAGTTTGAGACCCACTTTCGGAGTCGTCAGTGCGGGAACATCGGGTATTGTTTTTCGACCCTTCGCCTTGGCTTATTCTTTCTGATCCATCAAAACGTAGCAGCCTTTACGAGTTTGAATCTGCAATCCCAGCCGACTCCGAATTCGGGATACCAATTTTGCGAGTTTGACGAGCTCGTCCTTATTCTCGGGCTTTGCTCCATACAAGAACTCATACAGCTGCTCTTTTGAAATGGGCCCTTTACAATCCTTCAAGATGTTAAGCAAGGTCTCCTCTTTGGTGGCCGCTTGATGGGATTTGAAATTCTTTGCATGGACTGTATCCGCCATTGCCTTCGCTAGCGCCACCGAGAAAAGATTTTTACTTCCTAAATAACAAAGATTTGGACCATAAAGATTGGGTTGGAGCTCGTGAAGTTCTTTCCAAGCTATTTCAGCCCTGGCCTTCTCATCTTCGGATAGACATTTAATGATCCTGATCTGGAGAAGGAGGTCATGGGCATCTTTGAAATCTGCCTCCTCAAGATAGATCGCTCCGCTTTCCTCAATATAATCGAGAAGGAGTTTCATAAAATTGAAGTTCGCACTGGTCCGATATTTACGATGTGCCTTTAATGAAACCATGCACGCCCGAGCTTCGGTCAAATCATCTAACTGTACTGAGATGGAAAACTGACTTAAAATATAGAAAATCTTCTGGTGCTCATTCATTTTTAGCGCATGCTTTTTCAGATCTAAACAATACTCTTTTGCTTTTGATAGCTCCTGCTTCGCCATTAGGCACTGAAGCTCACACAAACCAATCGAGATCGTCTCGTGACCATTTTGTGCGCTCATTTTCTTCATTTCAGAAAGAATGGACTCAACTCGATCTAATTTTTGAAGATTCGCATAAGCGGTGAATAGACTATAGAGCGTCATAAATTCACGCTGATGATTCCTCAATTCCCGCCCCAATTTGTAAGATGCCTCTAGAAGAGATACTCCCTTAGCAAAGTCTGTCCTATTATTGTGCGCAATTCCAAGCGTCAGTAGCCTTTGGGATTCAATGTAGGGGTCTGTCGATGACAACGGAGACAGCATTTCAATCGCTTCTTGAAAGCGGTTGTCTCGTAACATGAGCCCCGCTTCGATAATTTTTTTTTCGAGCTGAGTTGGGCGCTTGTCCTTTAAATAATTTTTTGTTTTCTCTGGATTCGAGCTCAAGAATTCAAGTGCTTCGGTGAATGCCTTGTAGCGATGATGCATCCGTCAATCACTCAGTGCTTTGATGTACTTGAAGGCCGTAGGCACTTCAGATGAGTGGTTTGGATACTTCTCGTTTAGGTAATTTCGCACCTGAGGGTCCCTTATGAAAATCATGAGGAGTTGCTTACTGCCCTCATCTTTAATTTTCATGCATGCAGTCTCACCTTGACCCGGATTACAAACCAAAGAGTTGTTCGTGACCCAAGGTTTGAATTTATTCGTCAGGTGAATGTATTCTGTCTTAGGACCTATCTCGAAAATATTTTGAATTGAACTTTTAGAGTCACACTGAGCGATGCTTTGACTCAGAATCTGGTTCACCTGATGCTCCAAGTGAGTTAGGTGTGGATAGCGCTTACTGGGATCTCCAGGCTTACCATTCAATGGAGGCGGCACCTCATCGATACTATGATTCTTATGGCTCCGAATCATCATTCCTAAGAATAGGATAATGCCAGATTTCCCTACCAATCCCGTAGGTAGCCCCTGCCCATAAACGGGAACTGAGATGGACCAAGCGGCGAGCGCAGCAAGCAGTTGAACTTTTACGTAGATTCTCACATCTTCTAATCGGCTCTCTAGGGCTGAATCTTAACCGTCTCAAATCGTCAGATCGCTGACGATTTTTCGTGAAATGAACGCACCTCTATACTCCAACCGCCCACTCCATTAAACTCTAAAGTATGGGACCCTTTGAACAACATCTCCGTGAGGCAATTGAAGTCAATAAAAGTCGTGCTGCTCTCTATTCAAAATTGACCAAAGGCCAGTCAATATGGGTTTCTAGAATGCTGATCATTTCTGAAGTCCTCTCGTTACCCTTCTCAAAGTTTCCTGACCTTTGGGGTAATTACTTTATCAAAAGGGGCATCCCCATCTTGAAAGAAGAGTTTATGCCGATGACTGGAATTGGAATGTTTTCCAATCACTACCCCTTTAATCCAGAACCCTTATCAGAATTTATTCCTCAAAATGGACAACTCATAGGGCGCCGAATCCGTGCGGCCTTCAAGATGGGTGCATTTGCTGGAGCTTCCGCTCAAATAGAAATAGAAATCAAGAAGCTCGAATCCCCGCGCGCCTATCATGCAATGCTGAGGCACATCTTAGAATCCTTACTCCGGATCTCAAACTTGGCACCGCTTCACGAAAAGAGACGACTCGAACTCGGTGTTAAGCGCTCCACTCTACCGCTCTCCCGGTACCTCTTCTATTCTCACTTCAGCGCTTTTACATTCGCGTGCTGGCTTGATAAAAAAGCGGCCCCCATTCAATCACAGGGGGTCCCGATCATCTATCAAGATGTTCCGAGCATTCCCGCTGAAAGCAGCAGCTACGACTAATTACTTCTTTTTCGCGAGAGCGGCTGCCATCTGTGAACCTAAAGTTCCAAGAGAAGCAGAGGAATTAGGTTTATAGCTGGTTTTCCACTCATCTTCACTGGAATCGCCCGGAAGTGATAAGGAGATCTGACGCTCATTCATGCGAATCTCTGCAATTTGAACAGAGACCACGTCATTCACGCGGGTCTTATCAAATTGAAATTCCTTAGAATCGTTGGTGCGAGATTTATGCAATAAACCCGTGATACCAGGCTCGAGTTGTACGAATAGTCCATAAGGCTCTTTTCGTTGTACTTTACCCTGAAATACTTGGCCTACGCTCAACTTAGACCAAGAATCGTCTTTCTTAGGAGCGGACGTCTTTTCCGCATCTTTTTCTTCTCGTGGAGTCACTTGCTTAATCGAAAGTGAAATCTTAGCGCGACCATTGAGTACTTCGCGCTTCAAAAGTTTTACGGTGACTTCTTGGCCCAAAGTCAGAACTTCTGAAGGGTCCGCAATTCGTGACCAAGAAATTTCAGAAATATGAACCAGTCCATCTACGCCGGGCGCAAGTTCAACAAACGCTCCAAAGGGCTCAAAACGAGTAACTTTTCCGGTCGTGATATCTCCATCTTTCGTTTCAGATAGAAACGAAGTGGTTCCAATCTCGCGCTCAGCATCGAGAAGCTTTCGGCGAGACACGACGATGTTCTTGCCGCCTTCGCTTATTTCAGTAATCTTGAATTCAAAACTTTTCCCCACGTATTCTTCCGCATTTTCAATATGCTTTGAATCGATTTGGCTGATCGGGCAGAAAGCCATCTTGCCTTTAATGTTGACGCGAACGCCACCCTTACACACTTCAACGATGCGCCCCTGGATTGGCATATTGCTCGAATAGGCCGTCTTCAGGTCTTCGGCCATATTGCGATCTGTTGGGTTTTTAGAAAGGCGAATTTCGCTTCCTTTGACCATCGTCACATAAACTTCGATCAAATCTCCAATTTGATAAGGACAATTACCTTCTGCATCGAGAAGGTCTCGTCGACTCATTAAACCCTCATGTCGGGTCCCGGTCGTTACGAATACTTCTTCTGAACCGAGGTTTAAAATCTTCCCGCGGATCTTATCTCCCACTCGAAGCTTCTTCTCAGAAGACTTCAACGATTCTGAAAGAAGAGATGCAAAATCTTCTTCACTTCGACTAGGGGCCGAATCTAGCTCTTCGTCGCCCTCTACGTTAAATTCAGACATGTAATCGGTGTTACTTTTTGGAGATTTATTTTTTGTCATATTCGGGTGATATCATACGGGTTATTGCCCCCATGGGCAAACGCTTATCTGGACATACTCTGAAAAAGTGATACATTGCGCTCAAAACAAATTTAGGGGCATCCCATGGCACATTTCGATACATTTAAGCTACTTCCACCCATCAAACAGGCACTGATTGAACTGGGATACAAAAATCCAACCCCCATCCAGGAAAAATCCATCCCCTCGATCCTGGCTGGAGCTGACTTAGTGGGTAATGCCCAAACCGGAACCGGCAAAACCGCTGCTTTTTGCATTCCAACCCTCACAACCCTACTCAAACAGGACGACAAGAGCGCACTCATTTTGGCCCCTACTCGCGAGCTCGCTCTCCAAATCGAGAAATTCTGGCTTGAGCTCACTCAATTCTGTAAAGAAGTAAACTCGGTCAGCCTCATTGGGGGCGTTCCCATGGAAACCCAGGTAAAGAAACTGGCGAAAAATCCCCGAATCATCATCGCGACCCCAGGTCGCCTGGTGGACCACCTTCAGCATGACCATCTGAACCTAAAAAACATCGCGGTTCTGGTGCTCGACGAAGCCGATCGAATGCTCGACATGGGATTCGCGCCACAGTTGAATGAAATCCTGCGCCTTCTGCCCAAAAAACGCCAAACCTTACTATTCACAGCTACCTGGGATGCTGAGACCTCTGAACTCGCGAAAAAGTTCCTCGTACACAACTATGAGCGCGTAAAGGTCGGTGAAACTTCAAAAGCTGCAGGTACCGTAAAGCAAAAACTCGTCAACACCACCCAGGATGGTAAACGAGATCTGCTCCTTGAAGAGCTCAATGCACAACCCGGCGCGACCTTGATCTTTGCAGGCACCCAACAAAAAGTGGACCGCGTAATGGAATACCTTGAGTCCTACGGGGTGGCAGTAAATTGCATTCATGGGGGTCGATCACAAGGGCAACGGAAAACCGCTCTTCGTGAACTCCGCGAAGGAAAAATAAGAGTACTCGTAGCGACCGATGTAGCGGCACGCGGGATTGATGTCCCTGAAATTGCTCACGTGATTAATTATGACCTCCCGCAAATTGCGGAGGATTACATTCATCGAATTGGGCGCACCGGAAGAGCTGGGGCAACAGGTTACTCCACATCCTTCTTGGCGCCTGAGGATCAACGCCGATGGACCGAAATTGAGGCACTCCTCAAGAAAACAGATTCTGCAGTACCCAGAGCCGTGGCTGGAAAACAAACCCGAGCCGCTAATGCTGACGACCTCACTCCAGAGAGCGAACTCGCGAAACCTTCGAAAAAACCCACTCGCGCAAACCCGCGGTCTAAGCGAGAAAATGCATGGCATAAGGGATCTGTGGTTGTAAAACCACTCAGTGAACAGCGAATTAAGCCTAAAAATTCTAAATAGACTAAAAGCTATTCCCTGCAGCGAAAGCTTACGCGCCTGCAGCTAAAAACTGCATTATAATCATACGTTTTAGAAATCAATGGGGTGTCTTTCGGCTCAAAGCGGAGAAAGATCTTTGCACTTCGATATTCTTTCAACTGATCAGATGCTTTTTGGGTATTCTTATATTCATCTTTTAGCTTCACGCCGACCACAGAACCCCATTTATCTTTATTCAAAGTATAAGCACAAGGACCACTGGTTCCATCTCCGTTGCTTCCTTTGAAGTTTCGATCGACCTTCAATTCACCCGAGCTGCTCTGTAGACCAGAGAACGCAATCAATTCCCGGGCTTGCCCCCCTATTGAGTTTGCGCGGGCTTCTGTGAACTCCAAAAATCCTCGTGGACCATATTTCCTACATGCATCCCCTGTTTGCTCACGAGTATCCGATGAAGTCTGTACCTCTACTTTAGAAATCCTTAACCCCTGTTTTTTAGCTCGTTGAAGACAAGCACCGAACTCAGAATCCCCTTTTGCCAAATCAGTGATGGATTGATCCAGATGATCTATGTTTGAAGCAAACGCACTTTCAACGCCGAGCACACAATCAGGCATCATCTCTTTCACGTTAGTCCAAGGATTTTCTCCAATATAGGGCACGGTTTTTTCACAAGTGGTTAATAAATTAGCTGCATCTTCTGCGGTTTCACCATTTCTTTTCCTCGCAGCGAGAATAACTTCCATGGAATGATCCCGACTTTCTTTAGCCCGTTTCTCATCTAATCCCAAGTGATACAAAATCGTAGACCATTGCCCCGTCTTGGCGAATTTAATCAATGCCTCTTGTTCATCTCTATTGGTGGGAATACGGCTCACCGAAACCATCGGGGTCATTAGATTTGCGGGCGAATTTACAGGATCAACACCGGTGCAATGATACTTCGCCTCATAGGTTAATGCACGATCAACGAGGCTTTCATAAAGTTTATCCCGCTCTGGGGTGCCCTTCGGTATGGAATGATCGAACATTTCTAAAATTGGTCCCCATACTCCCGCAGCTTTATCTTTACTTGAGTCTAGAGCTTTAAGCCTGCTCACCATTCTCGTTTTGCTAGCAACGTCAATTTTAGTCTCTTTTTGTTCCTGAAAAGCACACGAACGAGCCTTAATGTCATCTAAATTATATTTGAGCCCAATGCACAAATCAGCCTGGGTTTTTGAAATAGCGCTGATCTCAGAGGGGGTACGGCACGTCGGTTCGGCATTTGAAGTCCCAACCGAAACCATATATAAAGCGCCGAGAATAAAATAGTACATGCAACCCCCATCTCTCATTCTAACTTGGTTCTACACTCCGGTAAACCCATTCAATTTTATTAAACTGTTTTAATTGAATTCAGGCAAATCAAACCAAAGCTGTTCTGGATCCCCGTTTTGAATCAGCTGAGAAATACTGATCCCGATCAACCGAACCGGCCTTAGACCCGCTTCTGTCTTTTCATGGAGCAAGGGTTGAATCTCAGAAAAGAATTTCTCGCCCTCGTCATAATACCGATGAAGCGTAATACTCCGAGTGATGGTACTAAAATCAGAATATCGAACCTTGAGAGTAAGAGATTTGCCTCGTTTTGCCTCAATTTTGAGGGAGTCAGAAATCTCAATGCATAACTCCCTTAAGATAGAATCCAACTCTAATAATGAAATCACGTCTTTTAAAAAAGTCCGCTCACTTCCGTAGCTCTTTCGTTCCCAATCCGGCTCTACAGTTCTCTCATCAATTCCCATCGAAAGTCCCTGCAGAAACACACCCTGTTTACCCAATTCCTTTTGAATTTTATCTGCCGGATAATTGCGTAAATCTTGAATTTCTCTGATTCCAAGCTTATGCAACACCGCCTCCGTTGCAGGACCAACACCCCATAATTTTGAAACCGGAAGCTTCGAAATAAAATCGAGGACTTGATCTGGAGGGATAATGGTCAATCCGTTTGGCTTTTTCAGGTCACTCGCAATCTTGGCCAGAAAGAGAGTGGATGCAACTCCCGCGGAGGCGGTAAGCGAGAGGCGGGTTTCGATTTCCTTTCGAATCCAAATCGCTAACTTCCCGGCAAGTGGTTCATTCATCTTGTTTTCTGTCACGTCTAAGTAGGCTTCATCGAGCGACAGGGGTTCCACTAAATCAGTCACCTCATGAAAAATTTCTCGGATCCGGTCACTCACTTCCTTATAGTCTTCAAAACGAGGATAGACAAATATCGCCTGAGGGCAAAGCCGCTTCGCTTGGGCCGCACTCATAGCGGAACGAATACCAAACGCTCGGGCTTCGTAAGAAGCGGAGGCTACGACCCCCCTACCCTCAGGACTCCCTCCCACCACGAGCGGCTTGCCTTTGTACTCTGGAAAATCACGCTGCTCAACAGATGCATAAAATGCGTCCATATCAACGTGGATAATTTTTCGAGTAGCTGATTGTAGGGTCATTCAATCCTATTTCGTCTTTAAAGCCCCGTTATTAACAAAGCTTGCATCTTTAAAGCGACAAAAAGATTGCTGGTTACCCGCATCGTCCTGCGCAATAAATACATTTCCGTGTGCCATCATTTTACAGCGCCAGGAGCCTGGATTTACTCCGCCGGCAACATTCATTTCACCTGGAGAGCGTTTCGATAATTGCTCTACGGCTTTTAAGGCATCACAGGTTTTTGTACAATCCTCATTGACCCAAACACTCGGGCGAACCTCCACCACTGAGAAATGATGTGGACCTACCTTTAAGATTTTCTTAGAGAACGTGTCAGCTTGAGCAAATAACGAAAATAAGGAAAATAGGATGATCATTTTGCAGGAGTCTCCACAATTTTAACGATCTCGTCTACATTAGTCACTAATACCTTTTCATCCAACCAAACCTTACCGTGATTCAATTCGCATTCTTTTTGTAACTTTGGACTCATCGAACCACAATCAGAACCCCATGAATTTTGAATCAGATACTCGCAAGATCCGGAAGTTCTATTCATCCTTGCACCAATCACGGTAACCTGATGGGGTCCTGTATCCGGATGCAGTTTTTTGCAGGCTGCAGAATTATCAAAGGTCCCCATGACGTCGTCATAACTGAATACACCTGAACAGATCCCGATCGAAACGGGTCTTGGATTTGAATGATTCATCAAGCTC
>CAIOKW010000196.1 GCA_903858975.1 Oligoflexia bacterium
AATCCGCGGTCACAGAAGAACTTATGTAGGCGCTCTCCCGGGCCGGATCATTCAAGGGTTGAAACAAGCGGGCACAAATAACCCCGTCTTCATTCTGGATGAATTGGATAAAATGGGAAGCGACTACAAAGGGGATCCATCTGCAGCACTTCTTGAAGTGCTTGATCCTGAGCAAAACTATGCTTTTAGAGATCACTACTTGAACGTGGCAATGGATTTGACGAACGTAATGTTCATCACGACTTGTAACGCTCTTGACCAGATCCCAGCTCCACTTCGTGACCGTATGGAAGTAATCCAACTTTCGGGTTATACCCAAGAGGAAAAATACTTCATCTGCCGCAAGTACTTGATCAATAAACAGGTCAATGAAAATGGTCTGAAGCCGGAACAAATTACTTTCACTGATGCAGGAATCAACGCCATTGTTGAAAACTACACTCGTGAAGCCGGTCTTCGTAACCTTGAGCGTCTCGTAGGAACCGTGTGCCGTAAAACAGCACGCATGGTTGCTGAGGGAAAAACTGAAACCACTACGATCGATCCATTGATGGTGGCGAAGTTCCTCGGACCTGCGGTTTACTCTCGAGAAGATGAGCAGGAAAAAGATGAAGTGGGTATTACAACCGGTCTTGCTTGGACCTCTGTAGGCGGAGAAATCCTCTACGTTGAAACAGCAACGACTCGCGGTAAGGGCGGAATGCTCCTCACCGGCCAACTCGGCGATGTGATGAAAGAGTCTGCTCAAGCAGCTCTCGGTCTCATCCGCTGGAGAGCCGCTGACTTCGGAATTAACTCAGATGTATTGAGTGAAACCGACATTCACGTACACTTCCCACAAGGCGCTATTCCGAAGGATGGTCCTTCAGCCGGGATCACCATGGCCACTGCCATGATCTCTCGCTTGACTGGAATCTCAGTTCGTAAAGATGTTGCGATGACGGGCGAAATCACCCTCACCGGCCGCGTCCTTCCGATCGGTGGCTTAAAGGAGAAATCCCTTGCTGCTATGAGACACGGAATCAAGACCATCATTATTCCTGAAAAGAACAAAAAAGATCTCGAAGAAATCCCTGAAGAGTATCGTAAGCACTTGACCTTCGTACCCGTGAAGTCAATTGATGAAGTACTCGAAGTGGCCCTCACTGAAAAAGTGATTCCACTTGAAGGAAACCTTCCTGGTGCCGGCGGCGAAGCTCACGAAGTTCGCCCAGCGAAAGCGAAAAAGCAAAAGCCGATCGCTGCCGCTGAACCCGCTGTTGCCAAATCAAGTAAACGTTCTGCGTAAAGAAGCAGGTCGTACTCAACCGAAAAGCCCGGGTCATGAAAATGATCCGGGCTTTTTAACTCTAGGCTTATAAAAATGTCGCTATCGGCCACGTTGTTTTGCCTGTTTTTAATTAGCTGTTCCTTCGTGCTCTCTTCAAGTGAGATCGCGATCTTTTCGCTTTCCAGGATGCAGCTCAAAAAAATCAAAGATCAGTCTGAGCCCCTCTTTCGAAGAATACGAAGATTAATTCAAGACTCCATGGGGCTCCTCATTACCGTCCTCCTCTTTAACGAGATCGTAAACATCACTCTGGCATCCATCCTCACCTCTCGAATCGTAGAACCGCTCAATCTCAACTGGCGCTCGAGCACCATCCTTGGAGTCTTGATCACTACTCCCATTATCCTCATTTGCTGCGAGCTCACGCCTAAAGTGATTGCCTCTCGGGCAAATCAAATGATCATTTCTACGTTTCTCCCCCTGCTTTATAGCCTTTACTTGATTATGAGACCGCTCGTTTCATTTATTCGATTCTTTCTTCCTGCTCAGCCTGTTCGTGAGCTTCACCAATTACATGAAGAAGACTTTATTATTCTCGCCGAGGAACAAACCGAGACCGGCCATCTTCATGAAACTGAACTTGAATTGATTAAAAACGTATTTGAAATGGATGATACACGGGTCGAACAGATCGCGACGCCCATTCGGATGATCATCACGGTCCCTTCAGTTTTTAACTTAGAGCAAGCAAGCCAAGTCATCTTGAAAGACCGAATTTACTCTCGGGTACCGATCTACGGAAAATCAAAAGAAGACATTGTGGGTGTGATTAGCACTAAAGATATCGTGGAGTTGAAAATTCGACCAGAACTCAAAAAAGAAAATGTCATGACGATTGCAAACGAACCCCTCATTGTTTCTGGGAATATCACGATTGATGCTCTTTTTAGGAAAATGAAGTCTAAGAAAATTCAGGTCGCATTTACAAAGAATGCGAGTGGTAAAATTACCGGCATGATCACGCTACAAGATATCTTAGACACCCTCATTGA
>CAIOKW010000197.1 GCA_903858975.1 Oligoflexia bacterium
AGCAATCTACATACATTCCAAAAAAGTCGAAGATCTGAAGAACAAAGCTATTACTCGCGTGATAAATGAGGGAGGACAAACCAACAATCACGGCGCCTTTTCCGAAAAACTGCAAAGGACGACTTTTTAGTCCTTTGCTCATTTTGAGGATCAGGAATCCTATCAAAATATATCCTAGGTTACTCCATGTATTTGCGGGGCTTTCAACCCACGAGCAGAGCTGATCTTCACACCAGCGAATCCGAGGGAGACGGATGGATTTAAGGGAATACCAAGGGCAAGCTGGATCAAGAACGTGATTAAACTGCTTTTCCATGTCCTAGGGTTTCTCTAGTTTCCCATGAGCTCATCGGCAACTTCGCCGAGCATTTGGCGCGCAATGATCACGCGAAGGATTTCGTTGGTGCCGGCACCAATTTCAATCAACTTTGCATCCCGCATTTGGCGTTCAACCGGGAACTCACGGGTATAACCGTAGCCGCCTAAGATTTGAATCGCATCCAGTCCCACTTGAGTGGCCATCTGAGCAGATTGAAGCTTTGCTTTTGCTGCCATCATGGAAGCCTCTTTTCCCGTCATGAGCCCCATGTCCCAAGTTTTAGCGGCTTGGTAGGTGAGGGCGCGACAGGCCTCATACCATGCAGAAGCTTCGGTTAAGCGCTCTTGGACTTGTTGGAATGCACCGATGTGCTTATTAAATTGTTTACGCTCTTTTGCATATTGAGTTGCAACTTCGATGCAGTTGCGAGCAATCCCAAGCGAAATACCAGAAATGGTGATGCGTTCAATATCAAGGTTTCGCATCATGGACTTAACCGATGATCCCTCTGCTCCAACGCGATTTTCTTCAGGTACCATCACGTCTGTGAACCAGAGCTCGCCAGTGGGTGAAGCACGCATTCCCATTTTTTTGAATTTCTTCCCGGTAGAAAAGCCAGGCATATTCTTATCGACAATAAAAGTAGAGACGTCTTTTTTAGAAGGTCCCGTTTTTGCGTAGATATAAAAAATATCACCATTCGGACCATTCGTGATCCAAGTCTTAGATCCATTTATTTTATACATGCCGTTTGATTGCTTCTCAGCCTTCGTCAGCATTCCGAGCGCGTCTGATCCTGAACCCGGCTCGCTCATACCCATTCCGCCAATGTGTTCGCCAGAGATGAGTTTCGGGAGGTACTGTTGTTTCTGTGTTTTTGAAGCATTCGTTCCGAGTTGGTTCACGCACAAAATGGAATGTGCAAGATAGGAGAGAGTCGTTGAAGCATCGACTGCTGCCATTTCTTCCATCGCAATCGTTGCAGCCACAGCACCCATTCCAGCCCCGCCGTCTTCTTCGGGAACGGTGATGCCCAAAAGTCCCATTTCACCGAGCTTCTTGAAGCCTTCCAAATTGAAGCTTTCAATTTCATCTAAATGTTCGATCTTAGGTGCCAGTTGCTCTTTGGCAAACGCGCGAACGGACTCAGCTAACATCTTCTCTTCTTCAGTAAAGAACCAAATTGACATAGTCTTTAGTGTGCCTATTTTCATGAGAGATTTCAATCCAGTAACTCAGTGCTGAGGAATACCCAGAGTCGGGAGGGGTGAATGAGATTCGTAGAATTCTGATGGAATTCACGAAATCTTGACTTTTTTGATCAATTGAGGTAGTATACCAGCCCAAGTATGCTTTATTTTCAATCCTTAACGAAGTCAGATTTAGCCGAAGCCCTTTTACCGCTCAGTACTGCAAAAGAAGAACGGGAGCTTCGTACACTCACAGATGAAGGGGAGCGAGCCCTCCTGATCGCAAAGATTGAGAAAAAGAAGCGTAAGCAGGCCGAGATGCGCGCAAAGCAACTTTTTCATTGGG
>CAIOKW010000198.1 GCA_903858975.1 Oligoflexia bacterium
AAAAAGAGTCATTAAAGAAATTGATTTTTTCATGATTCTAGGACGTTATCTGCTTCGCTTGAAATTGGGAATAAAAATTTTTGGCCCATGCATCGAAATCATTCGCAAGAATCGCGCGCCTCATCTGTTTCATCAGATTCAAATAGAAATGAAGATTGTGAATCGTATTTAAGCGAGCCGACAACATCTCCCCTGCAACGAACAAATGACGCAAGTATGCTTTCGAGTAATCCCGACAAGTTTCACAGAAACAATTCGGATCCAAGGGAGTATCATCATCCGCGTATCGAGCGTTTTTAATGTTAACGCGACCCAGCGACGTGAAGAGCTGCCCATTTCGTGCGTTTCGGGTTGGCATCACACAATCAAACATATCAATTCCAGAGCGAACCGATTCGACCAGATCCTCAGGTCTTCCGACCCCCATCAAGTAACGAGGCTTAGCTTGCGGCATTAATGGCGCTACATGTCGTACCACCTGATGCATCATCTCCATCGGCTCTCCAATTGCAAAGCCCCCGAGCGCAAAACCATCAAACGGAAGCTCACCAATATCGGCAATCGATTTCTTCCGAAGCTCTACATCAAGCCCTCCCTGAAAGATTCCGAAGCGCGCCTGGTGATCTTTGAGTGGGACCTGAAGTCCCCGCTTGGCCCAATCCACCGTTCGCCTCATTGCATCCTTCACAAACTCAGGTGTTGCAGGAAACGGAGGACACTGATCAAAAGCCATCACGATATTGGAACCGAGCGCCCGTTGAATCTCCATCGAGTGCTCAGGCGTAAATAAATGGCGAGACCCATCCAGATGAGACTGAAAGGTTACTCCTTTATCGGTGATCTTATTTAAGCCTGACAATGAGAAAACCTGAAAACCACCACTGTCCGTCAGCATGGGACCATCCCAATGCATAAACTTTTGAAGCTCACCTAAGCGCTCTACCCGATCCGCACCTGGCCTCAAGTACAAATGATAGGTATTTCCTAAAATAATCTGTGCGCCCATCTCGCGAAGCTCTTTCGTGGAAATCGCTTTCACCGATCCCACGGTCCCAACTGGCATAAAGGTTGGAGTCTCAATCTCAAAATATTCGGATAACACCGAACTTTTCCCCGGGTCACCAGAAGTACCTCCGGGGGGCATCGCCTTCTCGCCCAAACTCAGTGCATAGGGATGCTTTCGCAGCATTAACTTCCCTGCCCGAGCCCTTTGTATGCCCTGCACATCGGTTTCCTGCGCGACAACGTCGAATTTTAGCGGAGATGGAATCATGGCACCATCTTTTCATGAATGATTTCAATCGTCAAAGCCTTCCTCCCTCGTCAGCCTTTGGGCCCAAAAAAATTGAAAATATGACATTGCCCCAGCATAATTTTTTTGAGATGATAAAAGGAAATGAGCTCGCCAAAGTTCCAATCCGGCCTCCATGAAACTCTGCCCGTAGGCTCAAAAGAGCGCAGGGTCGTACTCGATCACTTCAAGCCCCGCCTCACCCATGGTGGCAGGCCGGCCCTTAAAAAACGCAAAACAGAGCGTCCCTTCTCTCCAAAAGCCGCGATGCATTTGGTGCTTCGCTCGTCGCGAGCGCGCGGCCCTTGGGCGTTTGAGCACCGAAAAAACCGTTCCAAAATCACGAGTATGGTCTATGTCTATGCTGCGCGATTCAAAGTTCAGGTGTTTCAATCCAAAATTGAAGGGAACCACATCCAACTCCTCGTAAAGGCAAGCGAACGAAAGCACCTCGCTGATTTCTTGCGCGTCCTTGCGGGCCGAATTGCAGTCACGGTTACCGGTGCGCGAAAGCGCGTAAAAAGAATTGGGAAGTTTTGGGATTACCTCTACTGGTCCCGCCTTTTGAACTGGGGCAGTGAATTTTTTCAGATGAGGCGTTTTATTCAGAATGAATCTTTAGATCAATCTGAAAGAACTGAGGACGAGGCCTTTCAGTGGATCTGCGAATTGACGCCTGCTTAAAGCTGCAATAGAATAAAGAAATGGAGAAAGCATTCACATCTTTTCAAGAATTCTGGCCCTTTTACTTATCCCAACACTCCAATCGAATTTGCCGAAATCTTCATTTTTTAGGAACACTCCTCGGCGCTGTTTTTTTACTGTATTGTTTTATTACAAAACAATTCCTACAGCTCCCGATCAGCTTTGTTTTTGGATACGGTTTTTCTTGGATTGGACATTTCTTTTTTGAAAAGAACAGGCCCGCCACTTTTATCTACCCCCGCTGGTCGTTCATCGGCGACTTTAAAATGCTGAAACTTTTTCTTACGGGCGGATTGAAAGAAGAACTGGAACGCCACTCAATCGGCGCTACTCAATGAAGGCCCTCCGCCAAGCACTTAAGTCCCACTCCACTCCCGAGAAAAAAGCCTCCAGCGAACGATTCTTTAAGACGGCGCCCGGTGATTATGGGCATGGCGATATTTTCCTTGGTGTTACGGTCCCTGAGGTCAGAGCCGTTGCAAAAAAATTTCAAGACCTAGATTTAGGAAGTATAGAAAAACTTCTTTGTTCAAAAATTCACGAGGAAAGACTGAGTGCCCTCTACCTTTTGAGAATTCGCTTCGAGAGTGCACGAAAAGAAAATAGCACTCAGCTTCAAGCGTCGATCATTCACTCCTACCTTCGACACCGAAAATGGGTCAATAACTGGGACCTGGTCGATGCATCCGCTCCTTACTTGTCAGGCGTCTACTGGTTCCACTTCTTGAAAAAACCTGCTCGCATGCAGTTACTAAAGAAACTGGCAAGCTCCGCATCTCTTTGGGACAGACGAATTGCAATCGTCAGTACATTTTATTTCATTCGCCAGGGTGAATTTGATGAAACACTGATGCTGAGCAAGCAACTCATGAATGACCCGGAAGATCTGATTCATAAAGCCATCGGCTGGATGCTTCGAGAGGTGGGCAAACGAGACGAGAAGAGTTTAAGGGATTTTTTAAATGCATTCGGCTCAAAATTACCCAGAACGGCACTCCGGTACTCGATTGAACGAATGAGTAAAAAAGATCGTGAATTCTATTTACGAACCACACGCTTAGATTCAGGAACGAGTACAAAAAACAAACTCCCTAAGCGGTCTGTTCGGCCCGCGGCTACTTCTGCATAAGAACCTTCACCCCAGAAAATATCAACGCGTCCCGGGGTTTGAATGGCACCACCCGTGTCTTGTGCAACGATAAACTGAGCAAACGCTTTCCAAGCCGTCGCCTGGTTTCCCACCACAACGCTCGGACGCTCCGTTTGAAGGAGTCCAATGGCGCCCATCGGAAAGACTTTCTCATCGACGGCAATTGAATGCTTTGCGGTTAAAATTGCACCCGAATATCCATACGGACCATCACTATCTTTTTTTAGGAATACGAAACTTGGGTTTTGATTTGAAAATTTTTCCCAATCCTCCGGATGCACTTCGGTAAAGTACTTTTTAATCCCTTGAAGGCTAATGTATTCCTCTGAAACGCCAGCTGCTCGCATGAGCTTTCCAAGAGACACATAAGGTTGTCCATTTTCCCCTGCGTAATTAATGATCACTCGCGTTTCTTTGCCGGAACCATCATCGAGCAAAAGCGCTCCTGAGCCTTGAACCTGAAGGATGTAAGGGTCGACGGGATTATCGAGGTACGCGATCTCAAGACCTTTACCCGACAATGCTCCCTTGATAATTTGCTCTCGAGTTAAGTAGGGTTTTTTTAAATCAGCAGGAGTCTTATATAGTGGAAACTTGAAGGTGCCATCCGCCCTCGTTTTCGCGTGATAAACGGGATTATAGTAGCCCGTAAACTGCACTTCGTGAGTGTCGGGTTTACCGGTGGATTGGTACCACTCCAGTTCACTCTTTGCGAGTGCATAGAGCTCATTTAGGCTTTGGACTTTATCGAGTTGAGATAAAAACCATTGAGCTGTATCCACAC
>CAIOKW010000199.1 GCA_903858975.1 Oligoflexia bacterium
TGCAGGCAATTAAGAAAGTAAAAGGTGTCAACTGCGACCCGACTGGCAACGAGATCAATTTTGTTTTTGATTCTAAGCCGCCCATTACTTTTTTTCATGAATTAACTTTGGCTGATACAGGCCTCATTAAGCCACTGATAGACCAGAGATCATGGAGTGTGACATCAGGGCCATATTTTGTTTCAAACCTTGATATTAAGAAATCTGAAGTAATTCTTGAGAAAAACTCCTTCGTTCCAATGGAGCTAAATAAGGATATCCCAAGTACCGTACTTTTGAGAGAGATTCCATTTAACCTAAAAAATCCCATGGATAATGATCGAGAAGAAAGCGTAGACTATATCGCCCCACAAGGTTGGTCGTTTCTTCCCGTGGTTGGCAAGTTGCTTGACGTCGCTCCTCATAAAATTGAGGGTCAGCCATCACTAGTGCATTTTATAAGTTTTATTCACGCATCCGAAGCAGTGAGAGATATTGTGAAAGTGTCGGTTTTTAAAGCAAACTCTAAGACAGAGTTAATACCCATACATACTAGTCCTTATGGTGAGGTCATTCCTCCCGGATACAATGGGTATCTTAACAATGCTAAGCCGGAAATAAAATCAGTCTCTAAAATTGAAAGTACAGAATTAACAATCATTGTTCGGCCACAGTATGATGCACTCACGGCATGGATGGATCAGCTCAAATTAGAGGCCGCACAGTTAGGAGTAAATATAACGGTTGAATTTGGCGATATTACTGAGCCGTTGCTAGGGCGTCGTCATGGAAACATAGCAATTCTGGGTGTTTTTAAGGGAAACATGAAAGACCCTATTGGATCTTGGAGTTTCTTAAGTGACAGTACGCATGGGGCGCTTCGTGGCTATGCATCTGAAATTGTACCAATTTTGTCAAAAGCTGCGGATGCAACTGATCATGAGTCGAAATCAAAGCTACTCAAAGAGCTCCATAGAGATCTGTTGAAAAAAAATATTATCATCCCATTATGGTGTGAAAGTTTGTTCATGATTCATAATGAGAGAGTTTCTACGATTAATGTAAATCCGTTTGATTTCAGAATTCATTTTTTCCAAGTACAGATGAAATAAAATGAGCAAGAAGTTTGTTTTAGGGAGTTCATTAATTGATTTTTCTTGGGATTTTAGGAGTGTTGAAACTGGGTTGTCACTAGTTCAGTATTTCGAGTGTACTCTTTCTGGTCATGGCGCCTCCAACAAGGGATATAGTGAGGGGCTTTTTGCTCTGGCGTGTAAGAAAAGATCTTTATCTGAGGCTTGGGAGCGTTGGTGGTTAAATCACTTCCCACTCTTTGAAATCGATAACTTGCCTCAACCCAAATCTTCTAACGGCTTTGCGGCCCACAAGCGTATTGAGCTGGCCTTAAGGGCCTCCAGGTTGGAGCTAATTGAGCGTCGAGATGTAATATTGAGTTGGCAAAAGCCAGGAACTTGGAAGCGATTAGGTGAAGATAGCGTTTTAAGATTTATTGATTTATTTATTGAGCGGGTAACTGCCTCAAAAGCATGGTGTGTCGAGTTTTATTTGATCAGGTCATCTTTTGGAACTACTACCGTTATTGGGTTATTGGTGCACAAGGGTGGTGGAATTATTTTTGATTCCACCAGCACTGACGGACGCATCAATTTAGGGTTATTGCTTAAGCTGGTATTTAGTCTTTTAAGGTCAATCCCATTCATTAATATCGATAATCTTGATTTAAAAGTGGAGCTTCCCGAAAACGGCATTCCAAAAGATCATCTAAACTTTTATTTTAACAAGGAAAATGCAAAGGCATTTGACTTGCACAGGTTTCATTCTGGAGTTGGTAAGAGTCTAATTAATGATTTTCACGGAGTCGAGTCGGTCAAACTGATTGATAAGGCTGGATTTCCAGCCCTAGCATATTCTTATCATTCTGACTGGGATGATATTTCATGGGGCAAGCGGTCTCTGCATGCAAACGGCTGGCCACACCCAATAGCCTAATTTCTACTCCCCATCCTCAGGCGGAGTCACTGGGGGCAGCTCTGGTGCAGGCAGCTCAATGGGTGGCTTTTTCTTTTTCACTTTTCCTTTGATTGGAATTCCTAGTGTGACGTTACCCAGGGAGTGATTTGGGCCACCAACGCCTTGGACCGAGGTTGAGAAATTAATTCCGCCTGGAGTTTGAATTTTTGCGCCGGCTTGAAATCCCGTCGGAGCTTGAAGAAGGCTATTCTGGGTCTGGTAGCCCTTTATGTCAGAATTCAAATATCCGACGAAAGCAAAAACCTTAACTCCTTGAGGAGAAGTAATATTCATCCCGGTAGTGATATCCACTACCTGCCCGATATTGGTTCCTTGATAATTGACATTCGTTTGGGATGAGAGATTTTTCTGAATGGGGATTTGCATTCCTCCACTGAGGTTTACTTGATTGAGGGTCAGACCCGAATGACTCAGCATCTTTGAAATGCCGGCCCACCCAGGATTTGCAATTGCACCCCCATGGGCGCCGATATCTTTGAATCCTAGAAATTCGTCTACCTCGGCATTTGCAGTGAAGGTCGGGGATTTCGGATTTTTTGGTGTTGTCGCTAGATCAACTTTACCAAAAGTTTGCAGATTACCTGAAAATGAGGGGATATAGCTTGATACAGAGTTCATCGAAAGGCCGTGACCGTAGGAAACATCGAGTTGTGCGCCACCCGTTCCGCTGATCTTCACTCCGGGTCCCACATAATTGAAGATCCGCTTGCTGGCGACTTCTTGAAAGGAGAGCGCAAAGTTCATGGGATTGGCCTCACCGTTGACTCGTTGAATGGCGGCACCCGTCTGAGTAAATGATTCCATTCCGAGAAGCTTCCCTTGATGTTGGGCTACCAGGATCAAGACTTGTGAGTTTGAGGTGTTGGCGATTCCCGCAACGTAGGATTTTTTTCCATTCTTAAACTCTGCAGTTACGATGCTTGGCGTGTAACCGGTTTGAATCACTTTGGTTCCGTGAGCTGAAACCATTTTGAACACTTGCCCAAGCTCAGTATCGGCGACGGTCAGCTCTTTCAGTTTCCCATCAACCACTTTTGAAATGCGGGTGTTTGTGATGGGGAGATCTTTGTCGATGGTGACTTCGCCGGTGCTAGTGGATTTTTCACTCCAGCTCATCACGGTGTGGACTTTATTCTTATCGCTCACCATGAGTGCGTAGTGAGAACCTGAATTAATGACAAGCGCATCATCTTTTGGAAAGAGCTTTTCAGCAACAACAGCCAGACCTTGAGTAATATCATTACACACACCCCCTTGATCAGGACTGCTAACGAAAGAGGCTTTCATTAATTGTTGAAGGGGAATGGTTCCAGTCGGTATTGGATCGTGGTTCGTATTTTGAAGAGGGTTTCGTTTGTCGTTGTAGGCTTTATAGAGATAACTCGAGAGGCGAGTCAGAATATTGAGTTGAGTTTCGCGATCCGAAGTGTATTCGCGAATGGCCTCCGCATAGTGGGCACCGAGTTCTGAGTCTGACATCGGCTTGCCATTTTTTGCATAGTCACCCAGTCCATGGATCAGAAGTGATTGTTTGTATTGTTCTTGTGATTCAGCGTCGTTCGAACTCCAATAATGAGCAGCGTAGTCATTCACGCCCTTCACTAAGTCCTTCGGAGACCAGTCACCATCGGGTCCGGGCTTGGGTAGGCCGAATTCTGAACTCTGGTCCCAGTTGTAGCAGTAAGCGCTTTTCCAATCCCCGCTCTTTCCTTTTCCTCCATGCATTTCACTGACAAGGATGACCGTCGTTTGGACTTCGTCTCCCTCAGCACTGGGTGCGGGAGTGGGAGTGGCGATCGTGCAGCTTGATGGTTGAGTCGGTGTGCTGGCCGCAGTGGTGATGACATCGACTGGAAGGTCCTTGCATCCTTCATCCTTCTTAAGGCAGCTCTCCAGAACCTTTTTCCCGATCGATGTCGGAAGGCTGGTGACTGGAGCTAAACTCGGAGGCAAGGGTGTTTGAGCCATTGCGGTGAGTGAAAGAAGCGGAATGAAAATGAGCGCGCGGAATTCCATAATGGACCCTTCGGTCATTTGGAATGGAAGCTTGATTGCGTCAAAATCTGATCAGGGCTTCTTCGACATCGCTGGGCGATGAGCCGGAGTTTCGATCAAGGCTTCAATCTTTTGGGTCACGGTATCGACGACCTTCGAGAAGGGTTGGCCCAAAGCGAGGCCTGCTGCAAATTCGTGACCTCCGCCTCCGAGTTCCATGGCGATTCGATTGATCACGAATTTCCCTTTGGATTTAATGGATACGCGAGTCATTTCTCCGTCATCTTCCTCTCGAAAGATGCAGACGACTTCTGCATTTCGGAGCACCAGCAGGATATTGAGGAAAGACATGGTGTCATCGGCGGATGCTTTAAACTTCTTCCGAAGGTCGAGGCGCATCTCCATCCAAGCTAGTTTCCCGCTCTTCGAGACCTTGGTGTTTTGCAGAAGGAGTCCGAGGAGTTGAATGTGAGAGAGTTCCTTCGTGCTATAGATCTGTTGGTAAACTTCTTCTGGGTTTACTCCGAGCTCAATCATATGAGCTGCGATCCGATGCGACTCAGGAGTGGTTCTTGAATAACGAAAGCTATTGGTATCCGTCATGACAGATACATAGAGACCCATGGCCATGTCGGCACTGATCTTGGTTAGGTCGAGTTCATTAAAGAGTTGATAGAGGAGTTCCCCAATGGAGCTTGATCGATCATCTGAAACGACGAAGGCATTCTGAGGAAGCTTTGGAGCCTCCTTGGAAGCGATTAAATCCGGGTGATGATCGAGAAAAACGATCTTTTTTGCGCGGAGTGGGAGCTCGTTCCAGAGTTTTCCAAGACGACGCGGATCGTTGGTATCCACGATGATCCAGAGATCGCATTGATCCCAAATCTCCGCCTCTCCCGGCCCGAGCAAAATGTTTTTGTCAGGATCTAGGAAGCGATAGCGATTGGGAACGAGGTCAGGATTATAGACACGCACCGATTTACGAGCTCGCTTTAAATAATGATAGAGCGCAACTTCGGCCCCGAGTCCATCTCCGTCGGGTTGAACGTGGGTTGAGATCAGGATGCGTTTGGCATCTCCAATCAAGGTCTTAAAAGTAGCGAATTCCTGATTCTCAGAAAGAGGAATCGATTTTGGTTTTTTTTGGCTCAAGCTCCACCTCGGTTGTGCCGAAATCTAATCAATATGACTTCTTCAGCTACGGCAACAAAAAATGATCCGTTATATACCATCTTCGAGCAACACCTCTTCAACTTTCAAGATCCGAATGCAGATCGAAATGTTTTTATTGAGGTCATCGTCAAAGATTACCTCACTCAGATGCGAAAATTGGGCCTAGCGGTGCCAGTGGAGTGGGAAGCGCACATTTTTGAAGAATTGTTCTTCCAAGTAAACACAATGCTGCTTAAAAAGATCTACGGATGTCAATCGATCAACGAATATACCGCCAAAGCTCCAACGGTGCAGAAGAAGAAAGCCAAGGCTCGTTACAAGAAGCTCGAAGCGACGACTCGCGCCGCGGACGAGAAGAAAAAGGCCGGTTGAAAGTCGCACTCGTTCACGACTGGCTGAATGGAATGCGTGGCGGAGAAATTGTCTTCGAAGCCATGCTCGATCTCTATCCGGATGCCGACGTCTATACTTTGATCTATGAACCGAGAAAGCTATCTCCTTCACTTCAGAAAAAGCTCTCGCGTGTAAAGGTTCATAGCTCTTGGCTCAACATCCTTCTTTTTACCCGCAAAAATTATCGTCACCTCTTACCGATTCTGCCTTTTGCGATTCGGCAATTTGATCTCTATCCTTACGATCTGATCCTTTCTTCCTCTCATTGTGTTGCGAAGGGCGTGAAGAAGCATCCCGGGGCCACTCATGTGAGCTACATTCACGCGCCAATGCGCTATATGTGGGATCGCTTTGATGACTATTTTGGCAAGGGCCGCATCAATCCTTTGTTTCGACTTTTTGCCCTCCTGATTCGTCCACTCCTGCAGTGGTGGGATCGACGCACTTCCCAGGCGGATCGAATTGATGTGCTGATCTCAAACAGTGACTTCATTGGGGAGCAGATTGAGCGGTGTTACGGACGAAAAGCCCTGACCATTTACCCTTTTGCGAGGCTCGAGCGCTTTCAAGGCGAGCGAAAAACTGGGAATTTCTACCTCATGGTGGGGGCCTTTGCTCCCTACAAGCGTACCGATCTTGCGATCGAAGCCTTCGCAAGACTTGGGCTTCCTCTTCGCATTGTGGGGCAAGGGCAAGATGAAGAGCGACTTCGCGAATTAAGGGATCGTCTGCACGCGAGAAATATTGAATTCATCAAGCGGCCGAGTAATGAAATGATCGAGCGACTCTACCTTGAGTGCAAGGCCTTCATTTTCCCTGGAAAAGAAGACTTCGGAATTACGCCACTGGAGGCGATGGCCTCAGGGGCTCCGGTGATTGCATTTAATGAAGGGGGCGCCTGTGAGACGGTGACCAAGAAAACGGGGATCCTGTTTCAGCCTCAGACAACGGATGCGCTCGCAGAGGCGGTTATGGAAATCGAAAGCGGCCGGCGCTATTTTGAGCCGATTTCCTGCAGAAATCGCGCAAATTTCTTCACTGAGGAACGTTTTAAAAAGGAGCTCGCGCAGCTCATTGCGGACGCGCTCGCCCGTAAAAGTTTTTAAAAGAGTCAATTTGCCACACCACGTAAACGCACCGCGCATGGGCAAAAACTTCCACTCCCAGTGATGAAGAGCAAGGCACGTCCGCTTTTTTATTTATTTAAAAATACGTCTTTTACCGAGGATTTTTCTCGTTCGAGGAGTGAGGGTGGGTTTCTTCACTTGATGAGGCGAGCTTGCGAATCGAATCTCAGGAGTTTCTGTTTTGATTCCTTCTGGAGTCCCGAAAATTGACTTTGTCTCAGGCTCACTTATCCTAAACTTACTGAAAACATAATTGAGGAACTCAATAGGGAGCGCCTCTAACCACAACGTAGAAAAAAGGAGTGTTCAGGTCATGAAAAATTACCTTACACTAGTACTAGCTTTAGCAGTTGTATCTTCTCCAGCATTCGCATCTACCGCGCGCCTCCAGGCTCTCGGTGAAGACGCTAACGGTTCTTATTACATTCAAGATTCTCGCAACATGTTCTTGAACCCAAGCGAAATTGTTCACTTCAAGAAAAAGTTGATGCTAGAAACTGCTTCTAAAGAAGCTTCTTTCATCAATACTTTCGGTGATTACACTTACGGTGTAACTCTGAACCGCGTTTCAGACGCAGCTAAAAACACTTTCGGAAGCATTCTTACTCCTAAGAACGGCCTTGAAGTAGGTGTTGCAGGTGAAAACACAGTTCACTGGGGTCTTTCTGTTGCTCATAGCGGTGCTAACACTGCAGGTAACGTCACTAACACCAACGTTTGGGGTGCTCGCTTTGGTGTAGGTAAAGATGCATGGAACGTTCGCGGAACCATCGGTCTTTACGGTGATTCAAAAACTACTGGTGCAGAAATCAAGTCTAAGTCAAACATTGACCTTGGTGCTTCTTATGCATTCGACAGCATGACTGCATTTGCTAAGTTTGTAACTTCTAGCACTGATGGAACAGTAGCTGCTACTACTACCAACACTAAATACACTGGTTACGGTGTAGGTGTTGGCTACAAAAAAGAAATGACCAAGTCGACTACTATGTACTCTCGCCTTGAAGCAGATCGCCTCACGAAGACTGTTTCTAGCGATACTACTACTTGGAACGTACCATTGACTCTTGCTGCTGAAACTCAAGCACTGAGCTGGCTTGCAGTTCGTGCTTCAATTGCTCAAAGCTTGCTTGCTCAAAACAGCTCTGACTCATCTACATCTGTGGGTGCAGGTCTTGGCCTAACTTTCGGTGATCTTAACATCGACGCACTCGTTGCTGATAACGCAGCCTTCAATACAAACGCTGCACTCGGAACCGGCGGCGCGAACACTGGCAGCACTTTCGGCTTCGGCAACGGAATGCTTGCTAACGTAGCAATGACTTACAATTTCTAATCTGACCTTTAGATTAGAGGCGTAAGCCTAAAAAATTAACCCCCGGGGGAGCGATCCTTCGGGGGTTTTTGTTTAATGATTCCATTGGTTTAATATCATTTCCTTGACTTGCCCCTCCTAAAATCGCTAGATTAATCCGTATGCTCTATCACCTCCTGTATCCGCTTCGCGAGTCCTTCGGGCTATTCAACGTTTTCAAATACATCAGCTTTAGAACCTTCGGTGCCACCCTCACTGCAATTGCGTTCAGTTTGATCTTTGGGGGCAAATACATCAATTGGCTTCGCTCCAAACAAATCGGGCAAAGCATTCGTGAATTAGGGCCACAGTCGCATCAGTCTAAAAAAGGGACTCCGACCATGGGTGGGGGCTTGATTCTGACTGCAATTACGCTCTCGACTCTTCTTTGGTCAGATCTGAAGAACCACTACATCTGGGTTTCATTATTCGTGATGTTAGGGACAGGGCTTATTGGTTGGATTGATGACTACAAAAAAGTAGTTCAGAAGAACTCAAAAGGGCTCTCGGCTCGACAAAAGCTCGTGTCTCAGACTTTGGTTGCGATCATTGCATCCGTATTTCTCTATGTGATGCGTGATACTCCTCCAGTTCTCAAATTCCCATTCTTTAAAGATCTCTCCTTTGATCTGGGTGTTTTCTTTATTCCGTTTTCAACGCTCGTCATTGTTGGAACTTCAAACGCGGTTAACTTAACCGATGGTTTGGATGGGCTTGCGGTTGGACCGACCATTACGACCTCGCTGACGTTTTCGATCCTTGCCTACTGCGCCGGGAACTTCTTGATCGCAGAATATTTGCAGATCCCATTTGTTTCAGGAGCGGGTGAGCTTGCGATCTTCTTAGCGAGTACCGGGGCTGCGTGCTTAGGGTTTCTTTGGTTTAATGCCTATCCTGCCGAGGTCTTTATGGGAGATGTGGGAGCGCTTGCGCTCGGTGGGGCGCTGGGGATTGCAGCCGTGATTACCAAGAACGAGCTCGTACTCGTGCTGTGTGGCGGGATTTTCGTATTAGAAGCGGTGAGTGTCATGATGCAGGTGGCGTCTTTTAAGCTCACCGGTAAGAGGATCTTTAAGATGGCTCCTCTTCATCATCATTATGAACTGAAGGGCTGGGCTGAGCCGAAAGTTATCGTCAGATTTTGGATTATTTCAATCATTCTTGCGCTCGCGACTCTCGCGACGCTTAAACTTCGTTAACCTTAGAGGGAATTCAATATGAGTAAATTTAAAGGTAAAAAAGTACTGATCGTCGGTTGTGGAACGTCGGGTGTAGCGTCTGCAAAGTTTCTCGTAAAGCAGGGCGCACGCGTCATGATTACCGATACGAAACAGCGTACCGAGCTTGCAGAGCCGCTGAAAGATTTGGGTGACCTCAAGGTTGAATTCGAATTCGGAGGTCATACCGAGCGCTCTTTCATGGGTGCGGAGATGATCCTCGTAAGCCCGGGCGTGAATACGCTGAGCCATCCGCTCCTTCAAGCGGCGAAGGCAAAAGGAACCCCGATTTCATCTGAAATTGAGCTCGCTGTAGGTGAGTTAGAGCAGCCCCTCATTGCCATTACTGGAACCAACGGAAAGTCTACGGTGACTTCTTTAACCGGTGAAATGTTTAAAGCGGATCAAAAGGGCGCCTTCATTGGAGGCAACCTTGGAACGCCATTGATTGATTACATTACTGCCGGGCAACCGGGCCAAGTGGCGGTGTGTGAGTTGTCGAGCTACCAGTTAGAGCTGACAGATAAAATGGTGCCTGCGGTGGCCATCTTCACCAATATCGATCAGGACCACCTCGATCGCTATGGAAGCATGGAGAACTATACTGCGGCTAAAAAGAAGTTACTCAAAGTCTGTGACCGTAATTCTTGGGTGATTCTGAACTATGATGACTCGGTTCTTCGTAGCTTTGCCAATGATAGCCACGGAAAGCTCGTTTGGTTCACCATGAAGAATCCGATGGATATTGGTGGTGAGTTTGCGGAGAAGTTCTTTGGCGCCTACTACGATGCCACGAAGAACGTCATTGTATCTAAAGTCACCGGCAAGGAAGAAATATACACTCTCGATCAGTTCAAGATTTTTGGGGACCATAATAAGCAAAACTTGATGGCATCCATCTGTGCTGCGCGCGTAATGGGCGTCAGCCAGCAAGGAATTCAGGCATGTATCAATACCTTTAAGGGCTTGCCACACCGCCTGGAGTACGTTCGTAAGAA
>CAIOKW010000200.1 GCA_903858975.1 Oligoflexia bacterium
AGTGTAACACAGATCTTATGTCAAAAACAAAGCTTGCGATCCTGATCTTTGGCCTAGCCTTTGGAGTGAATATTGCCGCCTTCCTTCTGTCAAAGAAGACCTTCACGGTGGATGAGGCTAAAAACGTTTGGATTTATGAGCTGCCCCTCACGGCATCGCCTTTGGATGCATACGTGGCTTTAGATTTAGGACCGCATCAAGGAGTCATTGGGACACTCTTTCAACCCAATCATTTACAAGGTGAGCATGCGCTCGCGATGATGCTTGCCGATCAATGGAAATGGGACCAAACGTCAGGTGTGTTAGAAGTCACACTGAAAAAGTCTTTGCACTATTCAAATGGGGAACTGATTCAGGGATCTGATTTTGTTTCTGCTCACCAATATGTTGTGAGTCAGGGAATGAATCTGAAAGGCTCTGGAATTTGGGAGGCGTTCCTCTTATCTCAATTTGAGGCGACTGATTCCGGACTTCGCATTCGCATTCCAGGTGGAATCAAGGACTTTGATCTAGAGATGTTTCTGTCTCAGGTTTTAACTCATCCTCTGAGTGGCCCAATTCATCCTAAGAATTTAGAAGCCCTTAAAAAAGGCGAGGAAGTGAAGAAGGATTGGATTTCCTCAGGTCCCTATAAGATTCGAAAATGGAATCCAAAAGAAATCGAGATGGTGAGTCGAGATGACTTTCCCATCATGCTTCCGAAGCAATTTTTTAGGACGCTTAAATTTCAAAGTGCTCCCATCAAAAACCCATCTTGCGATTTCCTGCTCGGTCGAAATGAGGACCGAAAAACTTTAAGTGAACACAGCGTACAAGAGACGAATATGCAGCTATCCGTGTTTTGGATCTGCCGCTCATTCAAGCAAGAAGCCTTTTGTAAGGATGAAAAGCAAAGGGCAGTGCTTGCACAGATTTTAAGCGGAAGCCTAAAACCAAGTCCAGAATTGCTCCAAGGAAAGAAGATTCGCTTTCGTATTCCAACCGGCTCTGATGAGTTCAGAGCTTCGGTGAGAGAAAAAATTCAAAATCAATTAAAGGCGGCGGGCGCTGAAGTGGAGGAGACTTCTTTCTTCTTTAAAAACTCATCGGAGACCGATTTAGAGCTCGAATTTGTGGTGACCGCGAAGGGGCAGGGTGGACCAGATATCGCAATGAGTCTTGGACGGATGACTTCCCGTTTGGGACAAAGCGCCATAAAAGAGTCAAATTTAATGGGAGAAATTGCGAACTACCCGCTTCAAATCTATATGAAAAACATGAAGGGAGAGATTTTCCCCAAGGTTTTCATTGAGCCTGATCTCGAAGAAAAAAAGCTCCCACTTTGATCTTTTCAAACGGAAACCGGCACCCTTAGAATAATGGGAATGAACTCAATGTTAGGACGTTTTTCGGTATTGCTTTTAAGCCTGATTCTCAGTGGATCCATTGCAGAAGCAGGGAAGAAACACACCCAAGGTGTAGCACCTGTTCCAGCCTTAAAGGCCCAAGCGGTGAAATCAGACCTCTTGTTGGAGATTTTGGGAAATATTTATCCCCAAGATCAATTTCCAGCAGAGTGTTCTGAGCTTCTAAAAGGTGCTCCGTGTGCTGCTCGACCTTTTGGACACTTTCATATTGAGTCTAAGAAAGATGGCGAACTGGTTTACTCTAAAACTACCTTCACGGCTCCTGAAGGAGATCAAGTGATTGAGCAGTCCTGGGAAAAAGACGGCCATGTGAAGAAAGCGATGATCGAGAATCGCGCGCTTCAAAAAAATTCAGAACTCGAAGTGAAAGACGGGAAGGTCTTTTATAAAGTCACCGACATGCGTGATGGATCGTCAAAGACTTCAAGCGATGAATGGGAAGAAAATCTCGTAGTGCCTTCGACCGTGATGTCCTATATCCGCCCATCTTTTAAAGAATTAGGCGATGGAAAAGAAGTGAGGATCAAAGTGGCGGTTCTTGATCGTCGAGAATCCTATACTTTTACCATGAAGAAAATTCGCGATGAAAAAACCATCGACGGAGAGCAAGTGATGGTTCTTCAAATGGCGCCGGTCAGTTTTATTGTGAAGGCGCTTGTGGATCCGATGAGTTTCTATGTGAAGCCAAGAACAGGTGAGCTGTATGCGTTTGAAGGAAAATCAGCGCTTCGCCGTAAAAACGGTGATCAATACCAAGAGCTTAAGGTTCGAACCGCTTACGAATACAAAATCAATACATTTAACCAAGTGCAGGTTACGAAAACTTGCGATTCTTCCTCAATGATTTTTGGGAAGGATGCAAAATGCGAGGTAAAGGCTCAATGAAATCAAAAAGAAAATACTCGATTAAAATTTTTTCCGATGGTGCCGAAAAAGATCAGCTTTTGAAAATGAATCAGAAT
>CAIOKW010000201.1 GCA_903858975.1 Oligoflexia bacterium
GTCATTGTCGATGAAGCTCACCGTATCGCTTGGACTGAATCAGAAACAAGCCCTGAGTACACTGTCCTTAAATCACTGGCCGAGAAAACGAGCGGCCTCCTTTTACTGACCGCAACTCCGGAACAACTGGGGCTTGAGGGACACTTTTCGCGCCTCCATCTGATCGACCCGATTCGCTTTCCGAAGCTCGAATTATTTAAAAAAGAACACGCAAGCTATGTTGCGATTGCACAAAAAGCGGCATCCTCATCATTGATTCGGACCGAGACCCTCGAACTCATCGATCAATATGGAACCGGCCGAGTTTATTTCAGAAACTCCCGTTCGGTCGTTGAAGTCGAAGGGTTTTCGTTTCCTAAAAGAAATCTTATTCAGCATGAAATTCCTGAAGGAAAAGAAAGCCTCGTTCGCTGGCTTGCGGATTTTATTACTGCGCATCCAAAAGAAAAATGCCTGCTCATCTGCTCATCAGCAAAAAAGGTGATGGAGTGGGAAAAACGATTAAGAGATGAATATGCAATTAAGGTGAGCAGTTTCCATGAGGAACTCTCACTCCTGGCTCGAGACCGCAATGCTGCCTTCTTTGAAGATCCCGCGGGCGCAAGCGTGCTCCTCTGCTCTGAAATTGGGGGCGAGGGTCGAAACTTTCAACATGCGTCTCATTTGATCCTCGCAGATTTGCCCGAAGACCCTGATCTCCTGGAACAGAGAATCGGACGATTAGATCGGATCGGCCAAAAAGCGGATATTTCGATTCATGTCCCCTACACTCTTAAATCCCATACTTCACGAGTACTCCGTTGGCATGAAGAGGTTTTTCAATCCTTCAGGGCTCCTGTAAAGGGTGCGCAAGAAATTTATCACCGTCATCAAAACAAATGGGAAAAATTGCGTGAAGAAACCATTACCAAAGTAAGCGATGCTGTTTTTGAAAAGCTCTTAGAGACTGCTCGTTCTGAGTACTTAGACTTGCTCGAAACCCTAGAATCGGGAAGAGATCGACTGATTGAGATCAACTCCTTTGATCCCATTGAAGCAAGACGCCTGGTCAGAGTAATTCAGGACGCCGAACAGGCCGATGAGTTAAGAGTTTATTTAGAAGAGCTTCTAGATGCTCTCGGGCTTCACTCGGATGATCTTGATCCGGATTCTATTTTTGTCCAGCCCGGCGATGGCCAGTATGTGTCTTACTTCCCCGGTTTACCTGCAGAAGGCTTAAGCTTTACATTTTCAAGAGCCAAGGCTCTCAGGCGAAATGACTTAGCCCTGATGACCTGGGATCATCCCATGGTGAGCGAAACCTTGTCTCAATTGGTGAGGCAAGAATATGGAAACGTATCCGTTGCCCAATGGCCTAAACAGCTTGTAGCGCTTGAGTGTAATTTTGTTTTTGAAGCATCTGCAATCAATTCAAAATGGTACGCCGATGAGTTCTTCCCGAGCACGCCGATCCGAGTGATGCTCGACGCAAGCGGGCGCGATCTCACGGACTCAGTCGACTATGATACCTTAATGGCGGGACTCAGGCCCCTTACTCCTGCAGTCATGAGTTTTGTAAAAAAACTTCCTAGGGATCGCATACGCAAGCTCCTTGGCCAAGCTCAGTCTCATGCTCAAACAGTAGCATTTGATTTACGCCAGCAAGCCTTCACCCAAATGAACCTGAACATTGAGCGCGAGCTTGCACGACTAAGAGCCCTTCAAGCGAAGAACAACCTCGTGAGCGAGACTGAAATTCAATGGTGGCTTGATCGGAAGGCTCAACTCAATCAAGCCTTTAATGGCGCTCAGGTTCGGGTGGATTCCTTTTTACTGATTGTTCCCGAAACCCTCGCCTGAGCGCGAATATATGCGCATAGACATTTTCAATTGAATTGAAGCTGCTTTACGTGTAGATAAAGCCACTGAAAAGCGCCGGAC
>CAIOKW010000202.1 GCA_903858975.1 Oligoflexia bacterium
CTTTTTGATATCTATCGAAAACTACTTTCGCCCTTTCTTCATTCTTTCTCCAAATTCCTTGGCGGAAATCCCTATTCTGGATGTAAGTTTATTCCCACATGTTCAGTATATAGTGAGCAAGCAATTCAGACTTATGGAATTGCAAGGGGAGGCCTAAAGGCGCTCTCGAGAATTTGTCGTTGTCATCCATTTTCAGGTCCAGGAGGCTATGATCCAGTATGAAAAATAAAATTTTAGCAGTTTTAATCGCAGTGTTTAGCGTTTCTATTTCACACGCAGATGTGAATACCTTGATGCTTCCAGCGTCTCAATTATCCATTGATGATGGTTCTTTTTGGATTCGCAAATGGGAATTGAATGAGCCTAAAGGAATCGAGCTAAAAACGATTACAAGTTTTGATAGTGCGCTTTTGATGACTTTTTCTGGAGCCGACTTTACTTATCTTAATCAACAAAAGGCGAGCACCCTCAAGTCCGTTGGACCTTCTACTTATGAGTGGAATTTAAGTGATGCGAATATTGATTACAAGAGAACCTATGAGATTCAAGGTGACACCGTCATTGTGAATGTCGCGGTTCAATTCAAGCAAAAGACGCCTTCCAAAGCCTATTTAAATTTGGTGAGCCACGGAATGAAGAACGATCCCGAGTCCCGGGACCGTGAATTGTTCTATTTTACTGAGAGCAAGATTGAGCGCAAAAACATTGAAAAAACAATTGATCCGACAGAAATCATGACCCCCGTAAAATGGGTGGGCGCTGGAAGTCGTTACTTTATTTTTACCGTGATTCCAGAGAGTGCACCGGTTGAAAAGGTCCTGCTTCAAAGTACGGGCGACATGAGTGCTCAAGCCTCTTTCCAAATGCCCATTACCAACAACACTTTGAATGCTCGATTTAAGGTTGTCTTTGCCCCAAAGAAGCTCGATTTTCTTCGCGGAATTGACAAGAGTCTAGACACCACGGTTAACCTTGGCTTCTTCACCTTCATTGCTTATCCCATTTTGTGGGCACTGAAGTTCATTTACAAGTTTGTAGGAAACTACGGTTTTGCTATCATCATTCTGACCCTCATCATCAAGCTCCTCACGTTCCCACTGGTAGTGAAGAGCATGAAAGGGATGCGTAAAATGGCTGAATTCCAGCCAAAAATGAAGGCTCTTCAAGATAAGCATAAGGATGATAAAGCAGCCCTCAATGCAGAGATGATGCAACTCATGAAGTCCTCGGGCTACAATCCGATGGCCGGTTGCCTGCCAATGTTGCTTCAGATGCCAATCTTTTTCGCGCTCTATAGCGTTCTTTATGCAGCTGAAGAATTGTATCGCGCACCCTTCGCTTTTTGGCTCACCGACCTTTCTGCAAAGGATCCTTATTTCATCACTCCGGTATTGATGTCGCTTGTGATGTTTCTTCAGCAGCGCTTGACACCGCCATCACCAGGAATGGACCCCGCCCAAAGAAAAATGATGATGTTCATGCCGCTCGTATTTGGTGGATTCATGTTAACGACACCCTCTGGGCTTTGCGTTTATATGTTGGTAAATGCGATTGCGAGTGTGGCTCAGCAACAATATCTCAATAAAAAACTAGGAGTTCCGGGGCATGCCGCAAACATGGCAAGCAGCTTCTAAGGAGCGTCACTTCGACGCTTCTGGGTATCTTTCAAGTCGCACAATCGCCGCGCTCTGTACTCCTACAGGCGGGGCGATTTGTATTTTGAGGATTTCTGGGAATGATGCGATTTCAATTGCTGAAAAGCTTTCAGCAAAGTCTTTAAAAAAAGAGAACCATCGCCGCGCCACTCGAGTTTGGTTAAGAGATTCTAAAAGTAGGCGCCTGGATGATGGTGTATTGATTCCGTTTTTTGGGCCACATTCTTTCACCGGGGAAGATACGGTCGAGTTTTTCTTGCACGGAAGTCCGATGATCGCTCAGCGAGTGTTAGACGAATGTTTTGAGCATGGAGCGAGGCTAGCGCTTCCAGGAGAATTCTCTTTTCGCGGCGTAAAGAATGGAAAAATGACCCTTTCTCAGGCTGAAGCGGTCAAGGAGCTCATTCAAGCTGAAAACGATTTTGCACTTGAATTAGCGCTCGAAAAGCTCTCGGGTTCGCAGCATGAATTGATCGAAAGGATTCGTGCGGACCTGATGCAGCTCTCGACGCTTTCAGAGGTGGGCATTGATTTCTCAGATCAAGATATTGATGAAGTTTCTTTGCCCAGATTGAGAGAGAGACTTCAGAGAGTGATTACCCTTTTAAGTGAACTCCGAGGGAGCTTTGATCGCGGCAAGCGATTTACGGATGGCGTGCCGGTTTCAATTTTTGGTTTACCCAATGCTGGGAAGTCTTCATTTTTTAATGCACTCCTGGGTGAGGATCGATCCATTGTCTCTAACATTGCTGGAACGACCCGGGACGTGGTTCGAGAGAAATTGAACCTCAAGGCAGATCATGGATATGTGACGCTGAAGCTTTCAGATACGGCGGGGCTTCGAAAAAGTTCTGATGTGATTGAAGAGATTGGGATTGAGCGTTCACTGAAGGCGGCCCGGGAGTCCGATCTCGTTGTGGTCGTAATTGATGGAGTGAGTCCTGACTTAGTAGAGGTAAAAAACTATTTATCTCAAGTGGATCTCAGTCAAAAGTCGCTATCTTTAGTGGTGTCTAAAAAAGATTTATTGATTAGTCAGTCTCAAGTGCTGATGAGCGCTCAAATCCTAGAAATGTTTCACGTGGAACCTCTGTTTATTTCATCTGAAACCCACGAGGGGATTCAAGCTCTAGCAAAGCAGATCGCAAATCAGGCTGAAAGCCATCTCCAAAGAAAGCCCGGGGAAGTGGTTTTGACCCAATTCGAACACGTCCATGCGGTGGATGAGAGTCTGAAGTGCTTGAATCGCGCCATGGAAGCCTTTGATCTCGTGCTATTTGCTACTGACATTCGGCACGGAATGAATGAGCTTGGGCCTCTGATTGGCGAAACTTTGCCCGATGATGTGCTGGGGAAGATTTTTTCTGATTTTTGTATTGGTAAATAATAGGGAGCAAAAATGACTATTCAAAACGTAGGTGTAATTGGTGCTGGTCAAATGGGTCAGGGAATCGCACAGGTTGCGGCGCAAAGTGGCTTTAAGGTTTTCATGGCCGATGTGAACCTAGAATCAGCCCAAAAGGGTGTTGATAAAATCGCATCCCAATTATCAAAACAGGTAGAGAAACAGAAGATCACCCGAGAAGCGGCAGACCTTATCCATTCTCATTTGAAACCAGTGGGCGTACTTTCTGAGTTGAAAGACTGTGACCTCATCATTGAAGCGGTTTCAGAAAACTTGGGATTAAAGAAAAAAATCTGGATGGAGCTTGATTCAGTCGTGAAGCCATCTGCTCTTTTTGCTTCTAATACCTCATCGATCAGTATTACTGAACTTGCGGCCGCGACCAAACGTCCAAGCCAATTTGCGGGAATGCACTTTATGAATCCGGTTCCAGTGATGAAGCTCGTTGAGGGAATCCGTGGAATTCAGACCTCAGATGAAACCTTCTCGTCGATCCGTGCGGCAGCAGAGAAAATGGGTAAAACCTTTATTGTTGCGCGTGATATGCCGGGTTTTGCTGTTAATCGAATCTTGATGCCGATGATCAATGAGGCGGTTTACGCACTTTATGAGGGCATTGCGAGCGTAGAGGACATTGATGTTTCGATGAAATTGGGCACGAATCAACCGATGGGACCTCTTACGCTGGCGGACTTTATTGGTCTCGATACCTGTCTCGCAATTATGGAAGTACTTCATGATGGACTTGGGGATTCAAAGTATCGTCCTTGTCCACTCCTGAAACAATATGTGATGGCCGGATGGTTAGGTAAGAAATCAGGAAGAGGGTTTTATCAGTATGGGTAAATTTATTTCGACTGAAATGTTCCCAAGCGGAGTTTGCGAACTCACCATTCAAAGGCCAGAGGCGTTGAATGCGCTCAATATAGAAGTGCTCAATGAGTTGAAGGTGACTCTAGAGGAGATTTCTAAATCCTCAGAGATTCGAGTGCTTGTTCTAAAGGGCGCCGGTGATAAAGCTTTCGTGGCAGGTGCAGATATCCGTGAGATGCAGGCGATGGATCGTTCAGAAGCGGCTATTTTTGCGCGCCTTGGGCACCATGTTTGTTTCTTGCTCGAGAGCATGCCAAAAGTCACGATCGCTGCTGTTCATGGTTTTGCCCTCGGTGGTGGAACCGAGTTAGCAATGGCGTGTGATTTTATCGTCGCAAGCGAGAAGGCACAGTTTGGTTTGCCAGAAGTCACCTTAGGGGTGATCCCAGGATTTGGCGGAACGATTCGACTCATGCGATTGGTCGGTCTAGCACGCGCCAAGGAGCTCATTTTTTCTGGAGAGCGGATCAAAGCGCCTGAGGCAAAAGAGCTAGGAATGATTCGAACCGTGATTCCTCAAGAAGGATTTCTGGAGGCCGTGAGAGCGATGGCAACTAGGATTGCTCAGAACTCCATGTCGGCAATCATCGCAGCGAAAAGTTTAATGAATGAATTTCAGGAAACCGTCGGCATTCACCCGAAAGCAGATGCAGAAATCCATCGTTTTTCAGGACTTTTTGTCTCAGCCGATCGAGTAGAAGGAATGCTAGCGTTTACTGAAAAAAGACCGGCTCATTTTGAAGGTCTTTGAAAACTAGTCTGATTATGCTTTGATGTGCGAAAGGAAATTTTATGGATTATTCAAAATCATGGCCGAACCTAGATGATTCTCAAAAAATGCTGATGGATTCTATTCATCAGTTTGCAAATGAAATGGTGGCTCCCAAAGCTGCACATCACGATGAATCAGGAGAATTCCCAACCGAGATCGTGAAGCAAATGGGCGAAATGGGTCTCATGGGAATGATGGTCGAGGAGAAGTGGGGAGGCGCAGGCCTTTCAACGGTGGATTACGCAATGGCGATGGAGGCGATCTCTGCCGCTTGTGCTTCAACAGGCGTGATCATGTCGGTGAACAATTCGTTGGCATGTTATCCGATTCAAGCTTTTGGTAATGATGCACAAAAAGAGAAATATCTAAAACCACTCGCTTCTGGTCAAAAATTGGGGTGTTTTGCACTCTCTGAACCAGGGCACGGTTCAGATCCAGCGGGCCTGAAGTGCCGAGCAGAGAAGGTTCCAGGGGGCTATAAAATCAATGGTTCAAAAAATTGGATCACGAATGGTCGCGAAGCTGGCTTTTGTATTTTGTTCGCGTCCATCAAACCAGAATTAAAGCATAAGGGAATTTGTGCCTTCGTTGTGGACACTAAGACCAAAGGCTACAGTGTAAACAAGCTAGAGAATAAGCTAGGAATTACAGCGTCCTCTACAGCCTCTCTGTTTTTTGATGACATGTTCGTGTCTGATGATTGCATGCTTGGAAAAGAAGGCGATGGATTCAAAATTGCGATGAGCACACTTGATGGGGGTCGAATTGGGATCGCTTCTCAGGCGCTCGGAATTGCCACTTGTGCAGTAGAAGCCTCAAAGAAATTTGCAATGGAGCGCGAGCAATTTGGAGCACCGATCGCAAAACTTCAGGCGATTCAGTTTTATATTGCGGAAATGACGACTCGCCTTCAGGGCGCGCGTCTTTTGACTTGGTTTGCAGCTCAAAGAAAAGATCAAGGATTGCCTTTCACTCGTGAGGCGGCGATGGCGAAACTTTCGGCTGCCGATAACGCGATGTGGATTGCTACGAAAGCAATTCAAGTTCACGGCGGTTATGGCTATACCAAGGAATACGTAGTGGAGCGTAACTTTAGGGATGCTAAGATCACCGAGATTTACGAAGGAACGAGCGAGATTCAGAAGTTGGTGATCGCAGCCCAAGAGCTCGCGAAGAAATAGTCGGTTTATCAAGAGAGGCAGGATCCTTTGTGGGTCCTGCCTTTTTTTGTTTCTACGAGAATCATTGAATTCTTCGAGTAAAATTGATTTTTCGACGAGGGATCAGCATTGATCTGACATCAAATTCCAGTTATCATGCGCCCATGGCAAATGATCCAAAGGCGATTTCTGAACTCCGTAAGTCATGGGATGAGCGCATGCTCGCAAGTTTGAAAAAGGTTCCTGAGCGCGCGGTTCGCTTTACGACCTTAAGTGACATGGAGGTTCCACTCCTTTGTACTCCTGATGACTTGGATCGGATTGGGTTTGATTTTGAGAAGGACCTTGGATTTCCGGGAGAGTACCCGTATACCCGTGGCGTTCAATACAATATGTATCGAGGAAAGCTCTGGACGATGCGACAGTTCGCTGGGTTTTCATCTCCTGCTGAAACCAATAAACGCTTCAAATTGTTACTAGAAAAAGGCCAAACGGGCCTTTCTACCGCTTTTGATATGCCAACGCTCATGGGTTATGACTGTGATTCCTCAATGGCGCTCGGAGAAGTGGGAAAATGTGGGGTTTCGGTATCCTCGATTGAGGACATGGAAGAACTCTTCGCGGGAATACCGCTTGATCAAGTCACCACCTCAATGACGATTAATGGTCCCGCAATCGTGATTCTTGCGATGTATTATGCGATGGCTGAGAAGCAAGGCGTGCCTCGCGAAAAGGTTCGTGGAACCCTTCAAAATGACATTTTAAAGGAATATATTGCCCAAAAAGAGTGGCTTTTCCCAATTGAGCCCGCAGTAAAGTGCGTGATTGATACGATCGAATACGGGACAAAGCACTATCCAAATTGGAATACGGTTTCCATTTCGGGCTACCACATTCGGGAAGCTGGAGCGACGGCGGTTCAAGAGCTTGCCTTCACGCTTGCTGATGGAATGGCCTACGTCGAGGAGTCAATGAAGCGTGGAATGGATGTCGATGATTTCGCGCCCAGGCTTTCATTCTTTTTTGATGTTCATAACGATTTCTTTGAAGAAATTGCTAAATTTAGGGCTGCAAGGCGCATTTGGGCGCGAATGATGAAAGAGCGCTATGGAGCGAAATCACCTAAATCTTGGATGTTAAGAACTCATGCTCAAACAGCTGGGGTCTCTTTAACCGCACAACAGCCGATGAATAATGTCGTTCGCGTTGCCGTTCAGGCGATGGCTGGTGTACTTGGGGGAGTGAATTCGCTTCACACCAATTCAATGGACGAAACCTTAGCCCTGCCAACCGATGATGCCGTTTTAGTGGCGCTTCGAACGCAGCAAGTGATCGCCGAGGAAAGCGGAATTGCGAACTTTGCAGATCCATTGGGTGGATCTTACTTGGTGGAATACTTAACGAATAAGGTTGAGTCAGAGGCTCTTGAGTACATTAAAAGAATTGATGAAATGGGCGGAATGATTAAAGCCGTTGAAAACGGTTATCCGCAGGCCGAAATTGGCAATAGTGCCTACCATTTTCAGCGACAACTCGAGAAAAAAGAGAAAATCATGGTGGGCGTAAATCTCTATCAAATGGTCGAAAAGAAGCGTTCTATGGAGACGCTCTATATTGATCGGGCGGTGGAGAAGCAGCAGGCCGATAAATTGCGTGCCTTAAAGGCGCGTAGGAATGCAGGGGCTGTCACAGAATCCTTGCAGGCAGTGAAGGTTGCCGCGGAAAAGGGTCTCAATTTGATGCCTTCGATTATTGATGCGGTGAAAGTATATGCAACCTTGCAAGAGGTCTGCGATACGCTTCGTGGGGTTTATGGGACCTACCGTGAAGAGGGTAAATTTTAGCTAAAGATGTCAATTGCTTAGGTTTCGATTCTCGGTTAGGGTGTCGAAATTCAACGAAATTCGTTTAGGGAGTTATATGAGTCAGGCCAGTGCAGTTCGTAACAGAATCCGTGTGTTGATTGCTAAGCCAGGGTTAGATGGTCACGATCGCGGTGCAAAAGTGATCGCGCGAGCCCTTCGGGATGCAGGCTTTGAAGTGGTATACACGGGCCTTCATCAAACTCCAGAAATGATTGTTCAGGCTGCCATTCAGGAAGACGTGCATGTGGTCGGAATTAGCGTACTTTCGGGCGCCCATAATGCACTTGTTCCAGAGGTGATTAATGGAATTCGTTCTGCAGGACTAAATGACGTACTTTTCCTCGTTGGTGGAATTATTCCAGAGGAAGATTTTGAAGGTTTAAAGGCAGCGGGAACACAGATGGTGTTTACCCCAGGGACCTCTCTTGAAGAGATTATCAATTATATCGACAAAAATGCCCCGGCGCGTTAAAGTTCGTTTCGCTTTATGAATCATTTTGATGTCATCGTTATTGGGGGAGGTCACGCAGGTTGTGAGGCCGCCCATGCAGCAGCTCGTCTTGGATCAAGAACGGCAATGGTGACGCTTGATGTAAAAAAGATTGGGGCCATGTCCTGCAATCCGGCCATCGGGGGTCTCGCTAAGGGGCAGCTCGTAAAAGAGATTGATGCCTTGGGTGGAGTGATGGCTCGGATCACCGATCGGGCGACCATACAATTTCGGAGACTAAATTCAAGTAAAGGCCCCGCAGTTCGCTCGTCTCGCGCTCAGTGCGATAAGAATCGCTATGCGCTTTTCATGCAGGAGTTTTTGGGTGCGCTCCCGAATCTCACTATTTTAGAGGGTGAAGTTGCGGGTCTTATCATTGAGTCGGATCGAGTTGTTGGAGTTCGTTTGGGCTCGAGTGAAATTCGAGCGTCAGCAGTCGTCATTACTTCGGGTACTTTTTTGCGTGCGATCATGCATCGGGGAGCGGAACAAGAAGAGGGCGGACGTCTTGGCGATAAGTCTGCTAAAACTTTGAGTGAAGATATTTCAAAGCTAGGACTTAGGCTTCGACGTCTCAAAACCGGAACTCCACCAAGACTTCATAAAGATTCGATCGATTGGAGCCTCACGATTCCACAGCCAGGGGACGATAAGTTAATTCCTTTTTCGTTCTATCATCAGCCGAATCCCTATCCATTTCTACCCCAGGTGAACTGTTACCTGACTTACACGAATCAGCAGACACACGATATTATTGAAAAGAATTTGGGCCAGTCCGCCATGTACAGTGGGGCCATCACCGGTGTGGGTCCTCGCTATTGCCCATCGATTGAAGACAAGATCAGTCGCTTCAAAGATAAGGATCGGCATCAGTTGTTTCTAGAGCCAGAGGGGCTCGACGTGAATGAAATCTATGTGAATGGGATTTCGACGTCTCTGCCCACGGCGATTCAAGAAGAATTTGTTCATACGATTCCAGGTCTCGAAAAGGCGGAGTTCATCCGTTATGCCTATGCGGTTGAATATGATGCCGTTGATGCAAGACAGCTCAAAGGAACTTTGGAGTGTAAAGATGTGCCCGGTCTCTTTTTTGCCGGACAGGTAAACGGAACATCCGGTTATGAGGAAGCGGCAGGGCAAGGAATTATCGCCGGGATCAATGCGGCACTGAAAACGCAGAGTCGTCCCGAGTTCGTTTTGACGCGGCTTGACGGTTATATTGGGGTCATGATCGATGATTTAATTTTGAAGGGTTCTGATGAACCCTATCGAATGTTTACCTCTCGTGCCGAGTATCGTCTTTTGTTGAGAGAAGATAATGCCGATCTACGGCTTTCGCCGATGGGGCTTCAACTCGGATTGCTCGGCGCCGTAGAGAAAATGCGCTTTGAGTCAAAGTTGGCCGCAATTCAAGGCTTGAGGAGTGAGGTTTCCACTACCTTCTTTTTTCCAAATGAAAAGACGAACACTCAGTTCGCATCTTTGGGGGTGGCACAGATTAAAGATCGAGTTTCAGCCGAGGCCTTGCTTCGACGCCCAGAGGTGACCTTTGCAACCTTAGAAACTTTGGGGTTCAGTCCTAATCATCGGGATGAGGACGCTTTTGATCAGGTGGAAATCCAAATTAAGTACCACGGCTACATTGAGAAGGATTTGCAACTTCTAGAGGGTGTTCGATCAGCCGAGGCCCTGCGCATCCCTGTTGCGCTCGATTATGATTCAGTAGCTGGGCTTTCAAATGAGATTAAGGGTCGTTTAAGAGATGTGCGTCCAGAGAACCTTGGGCAAGCCTCACGTATTCAAGGAGTCACTCCCGCGGCCGTTGCGAATTTGATGATTTTCCTTAAGAACAAATACCAGGCGCCGAAGAGCCTTTAAAGGGCACTTCATGATTCCAAGTTCGAATGACTTCTTAAAAGAGATCCATGCTAGCGATTTACCTTTGAGCGAGGAGCAGGCCCAGCGGGCGGCCCAATTCGCTCATATTCTTCATCGCGAGAACGAAGTTCAGAATTTAACCCGAATCCTCGGCGCTCAAGAATTTGTAGATGGGCACCTCCGCGATGTCGTTGAGCTGCTTGGAGTTCCAACTTTGGGCAGGCGGATTTTAGATATCGGCTCAGGGTCAGGAGTCCCTGGTTTACTGGGGGGCGCGCTCTGTGCCGAATCTGATCGCGTTTGGCTTCTGACGGAATCCGAGAAGATGAAGGCTGAGTATTTAACGAATACCATTCGTGAGATGGGCCTCAGACGGGTTTCCGCCGTCCCTAAGCGCACAGAGGAGATCGTAGGGGTCTTTAATCCTGATACAATTATTGCCCGGGCGGTGGGTACCGTAGATAAGATCGCCAACTGGATCTGGAGTTGTTCCACGTGGAACAATCTCATTCTCTTTAAGAGCAAGGGCTGGGAGAAGGAGTGGGCGGAGGCAAAGACCACGCGATTCGGCAAAAAGTTGACGGTTATCCACACCCATGAGTACTCGTTTGCCGACAAGACGCGCATCTTGGTTAGCCTAAAAAGAAAATAATTTTGATTAATCTTTTTAGTTGATATTCAGAATATTCAGGATAATCTAAATCCAACAAAAGTTTTCTTGGTTCGAAA
>CAIOKW010000203.1 GCA_903858975.1 Oligoflexia bacterium
AAAGAATTGGCGAAAAAGGTTGGACTTGGAATTTGAAGGAGTCGCCGTTTATATTTCAAGCCAGTGACGTGAAGAAAGTGGTTTTAGATCTTTTCGAAAGATTAAGTGGCCATCGGCCATTTGAGTTTAAAAATTATGAAATCAAAAAGTAGAGAATGATGATGAGTCAGGCACTAAAAATTCTAGTATTGGATAACACACGTGAGGCGGCCTTCTTTGGCAGCAAGAGTTTGCTCGATTGGGTCATTAAGATGGCCCCGCAAGGGTCTGAGGTCATGGTTCGACGTTCACCGGATGCAGATATTCCTCATGATTTAAATCTCGATTTACTTTTTATCTCAGGCTCAATTACTTCCTGTTTAACCCGCGATGAATCGTGGATTGAACCGTACGATGCCTTTGTGACAGCGCATATCCAGAAGAGAACTCCCATGCTCGGAATTTGCTATGGTCATCAAACGATTGCGCGTTGTCTTTTTCGAATGCACGACATGGAGCCGCAATTAGGCCGTGCCAAAGATGCAGAATTGGGATGGCAAACGATTCAAACACTTTCGACTGAAACTCTCTTCGAAGGACTAGGGGAGTCGTTTGTGACTTACCAGTCCCATTATGAAGAAGTGTCTGCCCTTCCTCCGGGGACAGTTCGAATTGCGGAGACCGATCGCTGCGCAATTCAAGCATTTCAATTAGAAGGCGCCCCGATTTTTGGAATCCAATTTCATCCCGAACATACGATCGAATATGCAGAGGAAGCGCTTGCCAATAAACTTAAAAAAGGTGAGCGTCGGGATTGGATTCTTAATCCGGGTAAAGGCAAACAACTTTACAATGAAAATGTAGGAAAAAAAATCTTTGGAAACTTCTTCAAAATTGCACAATCCCACCTTGGACGTTAACGAACGCGCACCGGTACCTATAAAAGAGCGCCTCATGCTTGCCCTAAAGTTCGCACTGGTGGGGGTGGTTTTTTATTACCTTTATCGTAAGGGACTGATTACGACTTCAAGTTTTCAGAAAATGGCAGCTTCTCCAAAAACGCTGATCATTTGTTCGGTTTTAATGTTTCTCAATACCCTTTTTGGAGCGCTTCGATGGCAAGTCTTGCTGAAGTCTCAGGGCGCAGACCTTCGATTTTTGCAGGTTTTAAAATTGAATATGGTGGGAGCGTTCTTCAATATTGCGCTTCCTGGGGCGGTCAGCGGTGACTTCGTAAAAGCCGTTCATGTGGCAAAAATGTTTAAAGATAAACGAGCCGCAATTTTTGGAAGTATGCTTTTTGATCGGATTCTGGGTGTTTCCGCGATGGTGTTTGTCGCAGCTTTTTCAGCGCTCTTATCGGTGTTTCTTCCTTGGGGAGGGTCTTTGCCTTCATTCCTTTTGATTGCCGTCGGGGTGGTGGGGGTTGCAAACATTCTCTTTTTTATTTACCTGTTTTTATCTCACGAGCGAGATCCACTTTTTGAGTTGCTGAAGTTTTTCACCAAACGCAGTGAAAAATTAGGCGCCGTAGATCGCCTCTATCAAGGGGTAATGGGTTATCGTCAGCATCCCAGCCGAATCCTGAAGGGGATTGGCGTTTCCATCATGATTCATTTGTTTTTAGTGCTGATTGCTTTTTTTATTACTGAGGCGATTTCAGCGGATTCCCTATCCGTGATTGCGGTTGCGGTCATTGCGCCGATTGGGATGCTGGCAACAACCTTGCCGGTGCTTCCGGCCGGAGTAGGTACAGGGCACGCAGCTTTTTATGCCCTTTATCATTTAGTGGGTTCTTCCTTGGGTGCAGAGGTTTTTAGCATGATCGTACTCTATCAAGTTCTCGTGGGAGCCATTGGCGGAGTGGTTTACCTGAAGGTACTCTCAGAAAAATAGTGGCCTAAATCCTGCTGACGGACAAGGGATGCACGAGCTGAGACCCTTCCAAAAGCAGGCCCTTCATTCACTAAATTTCGAAGCCCATACAATTTTAATTGCGCCGACAGGAAGCGGAAAAAGCCTGATATTTCAGCGCTATTTGTATGAAAACCGAGCTCAGGTTCGTGCTCTTTTTATCTCTCCCCTGAATGCACTGGCAAGGCAGCACGAGTTTCATTTTCGAACTCTCGGCCTCAATGTCACGCAAGGGGTTGGGAGTGAGGGGCGGGCGCCATCGCAGGAGCCTGGAGTCTGGATTCTGAATCCCGAAAAGTTAATGGGTAGTTTTTCTGCAAAGGTCAAAGAGTGGAAACCGAACCTTCTCATTGTCGATGAGGCCCATTGTATTTGGGAGTGGGGAGAAAGTTTTAGACCTTCTTTTCAGCTTTTGCCCAAGCTGGTCTCTACTTTATCGATTCCAAAAACATTTTGGTGCTCAGCGACCCTCTCTCAAGTCGCAAGAAAGCAAATAGCGCAATCGCTGCCCATTCAGCCCCGGATTTTGGGCGCTTTTGGGATTCCGCCGAGTCTCAGGATCGAGCGACAGTCGTCGCACCCCTGTGAGCGGATGGAGCTGCTTCAAAAAATCGTTCAAAGAAACGCTAAAGTGAGCGGGATGATATTTGTGAATACTCGGAATGCCTCAGAGAGAATTCAGAAATACCTCAATCTTTGGGGGGTCGAGTCGGTGTATTATCACGCTGGAATGAGTCTAGAGGAGCGTTTGGCTTTAGAAATCAAGCTCAGAGCGCATCAGGAATTGCGCACTCCCATTTGGGTGGTTGCGACCTCGGCCTTTGGAATGGGGATGGACTATTCTTTTTTAGAAACCTGCATTCTCTTTGAGCCGAGTTTTAGTCTGCTCTCACTTGCTCAAGCAATGGGACGCGTTGGGAGGGCGGGGGCCAGTGCGCAGGCCATCGTTTTCTGGCACGCTGAGGATTTTGCACGCCACGCATGGCTCACGGAAGGATCTGAGCGGAACCAGGCCCGAATCCTCGAGGTCAGGCGCTGGTGTGAGAGCCAAAATCCCAGAGATTTCCTTGAAAAATACTTTAACGATGGACTGCTTTCAGGCAAGCTAAACCCCAGTGATGAGTATTCCCAGTGATCCAAGAGAGTTAATTGCAAAAGCAAGATCCGGAGACCGCGCGTCTTTGGCGCGACTGATTTCTCGAATTGAATATCGGAACGAAGAAACCAAAAAAATTATTGAATTGCTCTATCCATTGACCGGCAAGGCTCAAGTGTGGGGGATTACGGGGCCTCCGGGAGCAGGAAAATCGACCTTAGTAGACCGCCTTGTCACAAAATTAAGAGCCCAAAATAAAAAAGTGGCCGTGGTGGCGGTGGATCCTTCTAGTCCATTTTCGGGTGGTGCAATTTTAGGTGATCGAATTCGAATGCAAAAGCATACCGCGGATTCGGGTGTCTATATTCGAAGTTTGGGGACTCGTGGCAGACACGGAGGACTTTCCCATTCAACGAAAGAAACGGTACTTGCTCTCGATGCGGCAGAGTTTGATGTCATTTTGGTAGAGACTGCGGGAGTTGGGCAGACTGAATTAGATATCTTAAAGCTCGCTCAAACCGTCATCGTGGTTCTGGTCCCCGAAAGTGGAGACTCCATTCAGGTGATGAAGGCCGGGTTGATGGAAATCTCTGACGTGTTTGCGGTGAACAAATCAGATCGTCCCGAAGCAGACAAGTTGGTGAGAGAGTTGGTCGCGAATGTGGGATTAAATCCTCACGATGAACATTCGTGGATGATTCCGGTTTGCAAAACAGAAGCGGCTCGGGACATCGGCACCGATGCCCTGTTACAGGAAATTGAAAATCATCAAAAATACCTAGAAAAATCAGGAAAAAAAGCAGAAAAAGCAAAAGCCTTTTTGAAAGAAGAGCTCTTTGATATTTTGATTGAAGCCATGAAGAGCTCTCTTGAGGCTGTACTGAAAACAGAGGGAGGGGTGACTTTGCTTGAGCAGCTTTATCAAAAAGAAATTGCTCCGTACGAAGCTGCAAAAATCCTCTCAGGCCAAGCTGACTAGGAACGCGCGTAGTGACTTGAGGGGCACTCTTCCTTCTTGATCTAAAAGGGGCTTCAAAGCATCCGGCAGTGATCCTGAGCGAATGAAGAATTGCTCCGCTATGGATTGCAATTCGGTCAGTCGATTCAAATCAAACCAATCCTCCGGAGACTTCGGAATTGCCCCTCCTCCATCAAAGTTGAGATCACATGCGGTCAGGCTCTTCGTCTTCTTAATTTCATCATTTACGCAAAGCGGGGCGCCTTGGGTCCTACAAATGGTGGGTCGAGCCTGATAAATGGTGCAGGTTCCCGAAAAAAGAAATGCGCACGAAGGCTTTGGTTTGGGGTTGCTCCAGTACTGTTTCAAGTGGGATTTTTGTTCGCTCGGCAAGTCTTGAAACCATTGAAGGATGAGGCTTGCCTCACCCGAAAAAACAGAGAATTCAGCCTCGCAACACTTCGAACACCCATCTTTACAGGCCATTTTGCGACTATTTCTATTCAAGATCTTAGTAAAAAGATCGCTCGCATTCGACTGTAGCGGTAAGAAAGGGTTGGAAAACGGTGCACTCATACACGCTGCGTAACCCGACGGGGGTGATCATGCAAGAAGAGACTCCCTTGATTTTCATTGACAAATTGGCCTCGTCTTGGAAAAGATTGTGCGTTATCGAAAGTCCGACAGGTTAGTCTTGTGTTTCTGTCCAAAAGACAGGAGGATAGGTCCTACTCTGTTTGAAATGGGAAATTATAAGCTGGATTAGCTCAGTTGGTAGAGCAGCTGTTTTGTAAACAGCAGGTCATCGGTTCAAGTCCGGTCTCCAGCTCCATTTTCCTACTTCAAAAGACTTCATCAGGTGAGGTTCCGGAGCGGTCAAACGGACCAGACTGTAAATCTGGCGGCGTCAGCCTTCGAAGGTTCGATTCCTTCCCTC
>CAIOKW010000204.1 GCA_903858975.1 Oligoflexia bacterium
CTACCGTAAAATCTATGGGTGCCGCTCCCGGAAATGGGACTGGAATTGCCACTCCAAAAACAGGATGGGTTTTTAAAGAGATTAGTGGAGTGGGTGGCAACTACTTTGTAAAAAGTGATGGGACCTTGGTGACGATTAGTTCTATTACCGGATTTTTTAAAGACCAAATTGTGCCGGATTCAAAGCCACTTTTGCTGGGTGGGAACTATTTTATTGGTCAGGATCGGGTCCTCTATACGGTTTCTAATGACGGAGTCGTTTTGAAGAATCCAGATTATGTGATTTCAAATGCCCTTTTTCTTCTGGGAGCATCTTACATGAGGCTGAATGATGGTTCGATCATCACGGTTGACGGAGAAGGCAAGCCCCATCGATCTCTCATGCATGTGTCTACTACTGGAGTTCGTGCCCAGGTCGAAAAAACATTGCCAAGTGAAATTGAAGCACAATCGATTTACATGCCAAATCTCATTTCGCAATAATAAGGATTTATTTATGAAAACTTACATGAAAAAAGATATGAAACACTTCATTCAGTCATCATTGCTCGCAAGTCTTCTCTTGAACCCACTTTCTTCTCAAGCAAGTGTGGTTCTTAATGTTACGGATGCGGTTTCCAAACTGATCGGTCACACGGCAAGTGTGATCAACGTTTTTGATGCCGAAAAGAGAGGCTTGAATTCGGGTAGCTCGAAGTATCAACCCTGGAGTGGAAGTTACTGGCCTGACATTTTAGGGGGCATTGCAAATCACTATCGTGATCATGGAACGTTTGGGGATCAGTTCTTGTTTGCTCTTCGTTATGGAATTGCCCACGGTCGAGTGCAGGGGGACTTTAAGAATGTCTGCGACAAATACGACACTTTTAGTCCAGACGACATTAATCAGAAGCTTTCTCCAGCGGAAAAGTATGACCTACTTCTGGGGGATACTAGCTTTTCTTTTGCTCGAGCCATCTTAGATGATGTCGACTTTAGAGCTCACTATCTCAAAAAATCAAAAATGATGGACGGCTCTGATTCATCGGATACCGAGCCATACGAAGGCGTAAATAATAATGATCATTTTGCCGATGTTCAATCCTCTTACTCTCGTTTTGATAACGACGTAGCCTACCGTTATTGGAAAAAGCGTGGGGATAGTCTCTCTTATTGGTTTGGAATTTGTGATGGTTGGTCGCCTGCTTCTATTTATCTACCTCGTCCAGTAAAACCAGTCACTGTAACCGGCGCCCTCGGCCATAAGATTACTTTTTACCCCGATGACTTAAAGGCGCTCGGATCCTATCTCTTTGCTCGAACGAACAATGATTATATGACCACGATGAATTATCAGTTCGCAGGAAGGCCTTGCGCTGAAGGTGGGGATCCTGCAACGGATGACATGGGTTACGTTAAAGATTTTCGATGCAATGATCTGGATGCAGGATTGTGGCATCTCGCACTTCTCAATCGGATTGGTGTCGATAAAATGGGAATCATGATGGACATTGATAATAACAAAAAAATCAATAACCATCCCTTTGGAATTTACAGTTTGACTTATTTCAATCCGGCAACGGGCGAGGATGGAACTCTCCAACAGTCAGTGGTGAATCGTTCAGCGGTGACTGACGGGTATGCCAGACGCCGAAACGCTAAAACGGTTTATCTCGTGGGCGTAAAATCGACTGTAAGGTACCGTTACTACCAGTGGCCTGAAGATAACAAAGATAAGGTTACTGATGGTGAATCTCAGGATATCACCAAGGAAAAGACTTTTGTATATGACCTTGAGCTTGATGCCGGCGGGAATGTTTTAGGCGGAGAGTGGGGAAATCGATTTGATGAGATCGTAGATCCTGATTCGGAAGATGCGGATTCAGGCACTCCGGGTTCTGTAAAGTATGCAGATCAGCCCGATTTTATCTGGATGGCGAAAAAAGGAGATCTCCCGTTCTCAGAGCAATCCGTTTATACCTATGCGGGTGCAGCCATTGACCCGAGTAATCCTCGCCCTTTCGGCAACACGCAATGGACCTGGGATGGTAAAAGCGCACTCCCTGAGGATTGGGTTCGCGCGGCTAAAGCGGATGAAGTTTGGCGCGCTCCAGTCGTCGGCAGTTTAGACAGTGTCGATGGGAAAAAAGGAAAAGAGGTCTTCCCAGTAGAGGCTCGTGATTCACTCATGAAGTCAGCTCAGCCACTATCAAATATTGTTTATTACTTATTTGACCAGGCTAGATTGCCTACAGATCGCTAATAATTTAGAGAATTAAAAGGAAAGGGCTGATCCAAACTTTGGATCAGCCCTTTTTTAGTTAGACCACTCGAGCATTCGAGTGAGTGATTTCTTCGCCTGTTCCTGGATGGACTCAGGAACGTGAATCTCGGGAGCTTCTGTTTCGAGAGCATTTGCAAGTTTTTCGAGTGTATTCAATTTCATGAAGGGGCATTCATTGCAGGCGCAGTTTTGGTTGGGCGGTGCTGCGATGAGCTTCTTGGTGGGCGCTTTTTTTGCCATCTGATGGAGGATTCCGGCTTCAGTGGCAACGATGAAAGTGTCGAGTGGAGATTCAATGACGTACTTCAGCAGCTGGCTTGTGCTCCCGATGTAATCTGAAATTCTAAGGATATTAGCTTCACATTCTGGGTGAGCGATGAGCTTCGCGCCTGGGTTTGCGGTTTTGAGATCGATAATCTTTCTCTCTGAAAAAGTTTCGTGCACAATACAGCTTCCTGGCCAGAGCGTCATCTCGCGACCCGTTTGCTCCATGACCCAGCGGCCAAGGTTTCGATCGGGAGCAAAAAGAATCGGACGGTCCTTGGGTGCTTTCTCAACAATCCTCAGAGCGTTGGAAGAAGTACAGATCACATCACTCATCGCTTTGATCGCAGCTGAACAGTTGATGTAACTAATGATGAAGTGTTCTGGGTTTTTTTCTTTGAACGCACGAAATCGGTCTGGGGGACAGGAATCAGAAAGTGAACAACCCGCTCTCAGGTCAGGAAGAATGACCTTCCGTGTGGGGTTCAAGATTTTTGCCCCTTCAGCCATGAAATGAACTCCGGCAAACACAATCAGGTCGGCATCGGTTCGTTGGGCGGCGCGCGCAAGCTCGAGGCTGTCTCCAATGAAGTCCGCAACATCTTGAATGTCAGGGTCCTGGTAATAATGCGCCAGGATGACCGCATTTTTTTCTTTCTTGAGCTTCTCGATTTTTTGGAAGAGATCCATTCTTGTTTTCGTATTTCACGGTTGCAAGTCCGTCAAGCGGTCGTTAGTCTGAAAGGGATGAAAATCCTCCAGAAATTCACGACTTTCGCCATTTTCTTACTTTTTTTGGCTCTCGGTTTTACGGCCTGCAGCAAAAAAGAGAAGGCTTTGCCAGAAGTACGCGTTCTCACTTACTCCAGCTTGGGAGGGAAGGGCGGATTTTTGGAGAGCATTGCGGCTGAGTTTAAAGAACGCAGCCAATGCGAATTAAAGATTGAAACCACCCTGGGGGCGGCCCAGGTGCTTTCCTATCTCGAGGAACCAAAGCAGAGGGAGCGACTCGATCTCGTGATGGGACTCGATGAGATTCTCTTTGAAAGGGCCAAATCCTTTCTCTATCAAGGCGACCTTTCTGCTCTCGGTTTAAAGGAAAAACTGAATCCTCTATTGCGTGATCGTCTGAAGCCCGGATTCATACCCATTGATTATGGCGCTCTTTCATTTATTTATCGAAAATCTGATTTTAAGGAAGGGCAAAAACTCCCGAGCAGCCTTTCTGATTTGATGAAGCCTGAATTGAAAAAGAAGTGGATCATCCAAGATCCAAGGGCATCTTCGCCCGGAATGCTATTCTTTCTTTTCAGTGATTCCATTTTAAAAATTTCAGAGATGAAGCGCCAGTGGGTGACTCTGGCTCCGAGCTGGGACTCCAGCTATAAAATGTTTCTGGCTCATGATGCATCCTTAGTTTGGAGTTATCTGTCATCCCTTGCTTATCATGCATCGAAGGGTGAGCAGGACCAATACTCGTTCATCGATTTTAAAGAAGGACTTCCGCTCCAGGTGGAGGGGATGGGGATACTCAATCAAGTCGGAAATCCACTCGTATCCAATCCCTGTGTTGAGCGGTTTATTCAATTTGTATTAGATTCTAAGGTCCAATCCAAACTGGTAGAAAAACAGTGGATGATGCCAGCGTTACAGAATGTTACGGTGCCGAAGATTTTTGAATCCGTACCACAAGTAAGAAAAGCAGCAACTCTCAGCATGAGTCTTGAAAATGTAGACCACTTGATCAGTCGTTTTGGTAAGGAGCTTCAGGGTGACTCTCTTTAGAAGAGCGCCATTCCTGATTCTTCCGCTTTTGGGAATAGGGCTTGTGCTCTTTGGGATCCGCTCTTTGTTGGTTTCCCCCCATTTCTCCTTTGAAGCCTTTCTCCTTGAGTTAAGAGATCCTGCAACGATTTTCACGGTTCTTCTTACTCTTCGGTATTCACTCATCGCTTTAATTCTCTCTTGGTTATTGAGCCACGGTTTGATTCGTGTGATTCCAAGATCTGCCCTTCGTCACCTCAGAGTTTTTCTCGTGGTTCCCGGTTTTTTTTATGCCTTAATTACTTTGTTTTTATTGCGCGCGCTCGGGGTGCAAGATCGCTATTCTTTGAATTCCGTTTTGATGGCCTGGGTTTTAGCCGGAGTTCCGTACCTGCTCATGGTGCTCGATGATGGCCTTCGAGACTTAGATCCACGAGAAAAAGAGGCGCTTCAAAGTTTGGGAGCAAATCCCACTCAGAAGTGGTTTTATTTTGATTTTATGCGAACCCTTCCGCTTCAGGTGTCGGGTCTTCTTCAGCAATTTTGGCTGTATCTCACCAGTTTTTCCATTGTGATGATTTTAAGTGGCGGCCCCCCACACGAGACGCTCGAGGTTGCGATTTTCACTTCCATGCGCTTAGATCGAATCAATTTAACGCATGCTTTAGGGCTCGCGTTTTGGCAGGGGCTCATTTTAGTTACCCTTCGATTACTGCTGAAGCGAAAAGCACTTCGGGTGGGAACGGAGTGGAGTGGCGCGTTCCGGGGTTTGAGTGGAAAGAGTCGTTGGAAAATAGCACTCTTCATGTTCATTATGGTGAGTGCAGTGTTATGGATTCAGGATCGCTCCTTGGAATGGATGAGTGTCATTTTAAATTCCATTCTGCTCTCAGGGGGAGTAGTGATTGCCTCTCTCGCTTTTTCACTCTCGAGTTATTTTGCAGGGTTCGCTGCGGTGGCTGAGCTCGGAGCATGGGTATCGCCCATGTTGCTCTCGCTTGGAATCTGGCAACAGTTTGGTTTTGTTTGGAACCCGTTTCTGAGCGTCACCGTCATTCAAAGTGTCTTATTTGCGCCTTGGATTGCACGCTCTGTATTTCCGGTGCTGAAAAGAGTGAGAGTCGCTGAACTCGAAGCAGCAGCGACCTTAGGTGCGTCCCCCAGCAAGGCCTGGCTCGCCGTTGAATGGCCTCGTATCAGGCCCGTGTTGTTTGGGATCTTGGGTTTGATTGCTGCGTTTTCACTTACAGAGGTCACCACTGTAATGCTGTTTTCAAGGGGAGACTTTGATACGCTGTCTTCCTTTACTCAAAACTTGTTTTCTCGTTTTAGGGTTCAAGATGCAGCCGTTGGATTTTTGATTATGCTTGGATTGTCTTATTTGTTTTTGTGGATCAGTGAGGAGTGGGCATGAACAACTTTCGCTCAGTCAGTTTGAAACTTGATTTTCCAGAATATGAAATCACTTGTGATGATTTCAATGTTGGCCCGGGTGAGTGGCTAGAAATCAAAGCCCCGAGTGGTTTTGGAAAAACGACTTTGATGCGGGCCTTGCTCGGCTTGCAAAAAATGTCAGGGCAATTATGGTTGGGTACGACTCCAATTGAATCGAAGCCCACCCATCAGAGAGATTTTGGAGTGGTGTTTCAGGATCAGCTCCTTTTTCCACACTTAAACGCGCTCGAAAATGCGCTCTTTGGTTTGAAACTCAGGGGTAAGGTCACCGATGAACATTATGCCCAAGCCGAAGCGGCTTTTCGGAACCTCGGAATCTTAGAGC
>CAIOKW010000205.1 GCA_903858975.1 Oligoflexia bacterium
CAATTAGAAGAACTGTCACTGTGGATCCGGTTTTATTTGAATTGATCTTTAGAAATCTTTTTGACAATGCACGCAAGTTTGCGCTCGGAGTTCCGAAGGTGGAGATCATTTTAAAAACGATTCATTCGAAGTTCTTTTTTAGAAAGTCGCGGTGGCAAATTTCCGTGATTGATCAGGGCCTGGGGTTTGCGCCCGAGCAAGAACAGGCGCTCTTTAAGCGTTTCTCAAGGCTGGAGGGAGAGAAGAGCTCTCTCAAGACCCATTCCATTCCGGGGACAGGCTTAGGCCTTTATCTATCTGCAAGTGCATCGAAGGCCATGGGACTCACCTTAACTGGAAAGAGCTTAGGAGAAGGTCGGGGCGCGCAGTTTGTGCTTGAGGGTTTTTTCCCGTGAAAAAAGTATTGTTGGTAGAAGATGAATTGATTCTTGGGGATACGCTCTCCCTTTCACTGAAGAAGATGGGGCTTGAATGTGATTGGGTCAAAAGTCTTAAAGAGGCCCGGGAATTCTTGAAGAAGGGCAACTATCAATTGTTGATCCTGGATCGAAGCCTCCCTGATGGAGAGGGAACGGCACTCCTTCAGCACCCGAAGCGGGAAACCTTCATGGCACTCATTTTATCTTCTCGCTCGAGTGTAGAAGAACGCGTTCAGGGATTAAAATTAGGAGCTGATGATTATTTGCCAAAGCCTTTTTCATTTAAAGAGCTTGAGGCCAGGGTTCATGCACTCATGAGGCGATCCACGCGCACGCAGCTTCAGGAGGATGGAACATTACTTTGGGAGTTAAACGAGCAAAAGCTGACTCTTCGAACGGAGCAGGGAGAGGTCGAGTTAACCCCACTAGAGTTTAAATTTATGAAGTACTTGATCGAGCGTAAAGAAACGATCGTCAGTAAAGATCGACTCCTAAAAGACGTCTGGGGATTTAGTTTTTTACCGAAGACCCGGACGGTAGATTATCTTATCACGCAACTTCGGAAACGGATTGAGCCGGATTCAGAATCTCCAAAACATCTGCTCACGATTCGTGGAGCAGGCGTCAAATTCATGCCTTAATTCCGCCGGCAAACATTGCCTCTCGAAATTTTACTGAATCATTCCATCATAGAGAGATGAGATTGATTTTTGTACTTCTATTGGGCTTTGGTCTGACGACTGCACATGCGGGTAAGCGCGCTCTAGTTTACAATGGTCCGGGTGCCTGTTCCGATGGGTGTTATGATGCCGCCTTCCAAGTTGCTCTCCAAGCAGGATTGGACCCAGTATTTGTGGGAGAAAATGCCTTAAACGTAGATAGTACAGAGCAGGATCAATCCAATCTTTTTAAAGATGCGGCGATCTGGATTCAGCCGGGTGGTAAATCGAAAACCGCCATGACTTCGATCACCGATCAGCTTAAAAATGCCATTGATGAATTTGTAAAAGCGGGTGGGGGCTATGTGGGTTTTTGCGCTGGGGCCTTCGCGTCCACTCAATTTGTGGGGACTTCTTGGACCTTAGGATTTAATTTTATGCCGGGTAAGACGAGCCTCTATAAGGGAGCCAGTGCCGAGGCGGAGATCATTCCTGTCGTTTGGAATGGAAAAACTCGGAATCTTTATTGGGAAGGCGGACCTTATTTGAGCCAGCTTCCTCCCGGAAAAGCGGAAGTGATCGGCACTTATCCCAATGGCCAAGTGGCAGCAGCCCGTAGTCAATATGGTTCGGGAAAAGTATTTGTAACCGGGCTTCACCCCGAGGCGCCCCAGGATTGGCGAGATTATTATCATATAAAAGATGCAGACGGATTGGATCAAGACCTGGCAGTTGAGATGATCCATTGGGCCGCGGGTGTTCGCTAAAATCGATTAAATATCAAATATTTAATTTCCTTTACAAATCAATAAGGTTCATGTAAAAAGTGCCCATGAAATTGAAGTGGAACCTGTTTTTATTGCCGGCGTTTTCGCTCGTGTTCTTGGCCTGCACTCAAAACCGTCCGGCCCACTCCTCTGGAAACGTTCAAGGCTTAAGAGTCGATCCCGCGCCCATCAATCAGATCAACCGCTCGCCTGATCCCATCATTCGTCCCGCGGTGGAGTCCAGTTCCTATTCCCTAGATACAAGCACGCCTGCAAGTTTCGCTCTTACCTTGAATGGAGAAGATGCTGTTAAGATCTATCATTTGATGGCGATTGCTCCTGAAGAATTTATTTCTGAGTCTAAAAAAACACGAACGAAAACAGGTCAGCAGTTTAGCTGTAGTTCAAGTTCTGATTCTCACTATTCCTGTTCGATCAAAGTGGAGATGCCAGAGGGAAGCGTGAAGGACCTTCGTGCAAAAGGGGAACTGCTGTCTGCGGCTCCAGAGATGGCTCAAGCCTTTGAAGAGAATGCCTATTTGAGGATCGAGTCTCCCGAGCAGCCGGGAAAAATTCGTCTCCAAGTATTAGATGGATTCGCAGAGCAGTTATTTAAGGCGCTCAAAGTGGATCGAACCTATGACCTCATTCCTGATTCAGTGAATGGCCCAGGGATACGCAAAGTCGGAAATCATCTTGAGTGTTCTCTCACTACTCGGGCACTTTCGCCGACGCTTCTTCACTATGTTTGTTACTTCTATTTGGATACGACTCTGGGTACACTGAAGGGGTATGGCTCATTACCCTAAACCCTCACCGATCGGTGGAACCTTGATCCGAAAAGTGATCGCTCTTTTCAAGGCTCGTGGCTTTACGCCCCCTCGCGATGAGCCTGTGCTGATTGCTGTTTCAGGGGGAGTTGATTCAATGGTGCTTGCCCACCTCCTCAGCAAATATGGAAGAAAGATTCTCACCCCTGATCAGGTAACGCTCCTTCATTTGGACCATGGATGGCGCACCGAGTCCGCAGGGGTTGAGAAAAATGCTGTTAAAAGCTTAGCAAAAGAATTGGGAGTAGGATTTATTCATCGAAAACTACTTTCTCCGAAGGAAGGGCGAAAGAGTTCAAACTTGGAAGAGGATGCACGGCTCAAACGACTTGAGGTTTACCGGGAGCTAGCGGGAGAAAAGAAGGCCTTCCGGTATATTCTGACGGCCCATCACCAAGATGACCTCTCAGAGACGGTTCTGTTTCGCTTCTTAAGGGGAGAGCTCCTCGAACTTGGGCAAGGGATAATGTTTCAGGATCAAGAGTGCTTACGGCCTTTTCTTCAAGTGTCTAAAGCCGAGATTATCCAATACGCACACGACGAAGGCGTCTCGTTTTTTGAAGATCCGAGCAACTTCGATTCCAAGCAATTTAGAGCGATGGCGCGCCGTGAAATTTTCCCCCTTTTAGAAAAGGCTTTTCCGAAAGTTAAAGAAGTCCTCGCGCAATACCCGAATCGTTTGAGCGTTAGAGTGCTCGACACTTCCTTGACGGGGCTGAGAGATGCGCTTCAAGTTATAATCCAAAGGCCCCTCAATCGCACACAGATCGAAGCGCTCCGCGATATGATCCAAAAAGGCAAGGTTGGGTCACGATTAACGCTTCCCGGCGGCGTTCAATTGAAACGCTTAAAAAATGGCTATTTGATCGAGAATCTTGATGAGGCCAATCAAGCGTAATGATTTGTTTTTTTCCCATGCTTATGGTGAAATTAAGTTTGAGTATTGTTCCATAGAAAGGACCTCTCATGAAAGGCTTTGGCCGCACAGCTGCACTTTGGTTATCCGTGTTTTTAATTTTCGCAATCTTGATTAAGGCCGTTGATCAAGGACAGAAAACGCGTAAGGCGCTTAAATTTTCTCAATTC
>CAIOKW010000206.1 GCA_903858975.1 Oligoflexia bacterium
CAAAAATTCTCAGTCAAAAAGAAAACCCCCTGAGTAAGGTTCTCTTCTGGGTATCGCTCGCCGGAGCCGTCGTTCTGAATAGTATGATTTTGTTCTCTTTAGGCGACGGTGAAGTCTTTAGGAAAATTGTTGAGTTTTGGCCCACGCTCATTTTTATTGAATATGTTCATGTCATGATTCGCGATTATGGAACGGGTGTTGGAATGGAGTCTGAAACCGTAAAGCCGTCTCAAAAAGTAATCATTTATCTCGGCCTCGGACTCGCGCTGACTTTTTGTACTTTTGATCATATTCCTTCTATGGGTTATACCATCCCAGCTCTCGGAAACGTACTCGTTACGATTTACTTAGCTGCAACCATTCAGATCGTGAACCCTCAAAGGCTATTAGGCGTGGAATCGCTCGTGTCTCGGCTTTTTGCGGTTGTGATTCTCTCTCTGGTAATTACTGGGTTTTTTGCGTTGATGTACAGCTACATTAGCCAAACCTTTTCTTTGTTTTTGCTCAATTCATTTTTAATTTCTTTTGCGGTGCTTGCCCTATGGAGTCCATTGGTGACTTTTTTTAGGTTTCTGGCCCGGCGGACTTTTCGGTCCCAGTCGGATGAGAATGAGGCTCTGATCGATGGTTTTAAACTAGCAATGACTACCGCCACCCATGAAGTTCAATTAAGAACGGTGACTCAAGATTTCTTTAAGTCTGCGATGAACGCTGCAGACACTCAAGTGATCATCGATATGAGCGGCATCCGAGTTCCGCTTGCAGTTTCAAAATATTTAGAGGATTTAGAATCACGCGGATTAACCCCCATTCTTCATCGGGAAATCCTTCAAAAAGAGCGAGAGCTCGTTTTGACCCATGAGCAAAAGCGAGATTTAGACCTTCTCCTTCAGTTCTTGAATGTTTATCGATGCAATGTAATCTTTCCTGCTTTTCAGCAAAAGAAAATTATAGCGCTGGTACTTGTGCGTGCAGAGGCGACTGAGGATGAAGTTGCCATGGGGTTTAGTGCCTACGCTAAGATTTATGAGGCCATGAGTGATCTTGCTGCCAGCGTGGCCAGACTCGATCAGATCGAGGCTGCGAAAGAAAAAGATCGCTTGATTTTACTGGGTGAAATGGCGGCAGGACTTGCCCATGAGGTTCGAAATCCACTGGGAGCAATTCGGGGGGCGGCAGAACTCATGGACGAGAATTCGAGTCCCTGGGCAAAGGTGATTCGAGACGAGGTAGGACGATTAAATCGCTTGGTGTCTCAATTTTTAGATTTCTCACAAAACCCAAAAGAGAATCGAGAAGTACTAGACCTCAATGAAGTCATCGACCTTTCACTTCGAAATATCAAATTGGCTCTGCCAAAAGAAGTGGAGCTCAGCTTTAAAAAGTCCGGAGCGCCGATTCCCGTAAAGGTCGTTCCTGATTCGCTTCAACAAATTCTACATAACTTAATTCAAAACGGCTTAAAGGCGCAGCTCGGAAAGCTGAACCCCGTGATAGAGGTCGAGGTTTTTGCCTGTGGATTCTTTGTTCGTGACCAGGGGGTCGGTATGAGTGAAGAGACCTTAAGTAAGGTGTTTCAGCCCTTTTTTACTTCCTTTAAAGATGGGACGGGGCTTGGGCTTTCCATTTGTGAGCGACTGATTCACTTTGACCAAGGTCGTTTAATCATGACTTCAGTTTTAGGCAAGGGAACGGAAGTACGAGTGGAGTATCCGGATGCGGGATAAAATCTTAGTGCTCGATGATGAGGCGAATTTAAGAATGATTCTAGAGGCGACCCTGACCCGAGGGGGCTATGACGTTTTGAGCTTTGAGAGCTTTGAATCAGCAAAGACCACGCTTGATACGGAAGAGATCGCAGTGGTGCTGACGGATCTTCAAATGCCCAATTTTTCGGGCATGGAGGTATTGAATTATTGTCAGCAGTTTGCGCCTGATGTTCCCGTCATTATGATCACGGCCTTTGGTACGGTTGAGCGAGCAGTCTTGGCCTTGAAGTCAGGGGCGTTTGATTTTGTATTAAAACCTTTTGAGAGTGGCGAGTTATTTAGAACTATTGAAAAAGCATGCCAAAGTCGAAGAATTCGGAAGCGAGAGCCGGCACTTGAGATCATGAGTGCGGTGGGCGTGGGTCCTGTCCCGGTTCCCCTTTTCGGACAGTGCGCTTCAACGCGAACGCTGAGGGATGATGTCGAGCGAATCTCAAGGCTTGAGAGTCCGCTTTTGATTCTGGGTGAAGTGGGAACCGGTAAACGGAGCATTGCTTATGAGATTCATCGAAAGTCAGATCGTGCGCGACATCCTTTTGTACAAATTTCATGTAATACGATTCCTCCAATTTTTCAAATTACGGAGTTGATGGGAGTAGAGAAGGGTGCGAGTCCAGTAAACCTCTTCTCGAAACCAGGAAGTTTTGAGTTAGCTCAAGGGGGAACGCTCTTCATTGAGGAGATTGATACTCTGAGTATTGATGCACAAAATGCGATGTTTACGGCGCTTGAGAATGAATCGTTCACGAGAGTCGGGGGCGTTCGAAAGTTTCCTCTCGATTTTAGAATCATTGCTACGAGCTCTCGGAATATTTCAGATGCGGTCAAAAAAGGGAGTTTTCATGTTGAGTTGTTTTACAAGTTGAGTGCGGATGTGCTCGATTTAAAGTCCCTGAGAGATCGGACAGAAGATATTCGAAGTGATTTGGTTCCTTACTTTCTTTCGCGAGCTTGCCAGAAAAAAGGAGTTCCAACTTTAGAGTGTTCAGAAGAGGTCATGACTTGGTTTCAAAATCAAGAATGGAAGGGCAATCTGGGAGAGCTCGAAAGAAAAGTTCAAAAGGGAGTGAATCTTGCGAAAGGTTCGACTCTAAAAATTGAAGACTTGATGGATCCCTAAAATTTAGAGATTCACCTCCACTCGACCATTGGAATCGTGCTTGATCAATCCTGCTTCAACCTCGGCTTCAAATTCTTGGTAAAATTGGCCAAGCGTTTTCCCATTTTTAGATGCGTGATTCATGAGGGCCTGCACCTGGCATTCGCCCCATTCGGACCTAAGCTCGAGCACCCAACGCTGGATTTCAGTCGTGGGTCCTTTTTTAAATTGAAAGGTATCTTGGCTGTCGCCTAGATTTGAGAGAGTGGTCCAAGTGGAGGTGAGGCTATGGACTCCAAAAAAAGGCTCCGCAATAGGATAGCGATCCGGGGCCCTTTGGCTTAAGAGTTTTTCGTTTCCTTGATAAAAATGATCGCCCGGAAAACACGGAGTGGCGTAGAGTTGCCGATTCAGGCGAGTGGCCCAATTGGCCGTATTGAGTGTACCTGAGACCGCTGCGGCTTCGACTACCCAGACCGCTTGTGATAATCCAGCAATGAGGCCATTGCGCTCAAAGAAGTTTCGAGGGAGAGGAGGCGTTCCTAGAGCAAAGGGGGAGAGGATCATTCCCCCAGAGTCCACGATGCGGTCCCGGAGTCTGCGGTTTTCTTTGGGGTAATTCTGATCAATCCCGCATCCCAAGATCGCAAGGGTTTGGAGACCGTACTGAATGGCCATTTCATGCGCGTGGCTGTCGATGCCCCGGGCAAATCCCGATACAATGATCATTCGAGTGTCCTTGAGCTCTGAGATCGTCTTTTCAACGAGTTCCAAGGAGCGGCGCTGGGGGTGGCGGGTCCCGACGATGGCTAGGCCGAGGGAAGGGAGGTCTGCCAGAAGGGATCGGTCTGGGTCCCGATGTTCAGAGTACCACCGATCTTGGATGCGACACCCATCGAGGGATTCGGAAAGGGAAAGCTCATGAGGGGAAAAGCTCGTAAATTTCATACGAAACTCTTGTTCAAGCCTTATGCCAGTGGGGACGCTATACTAGTGGCTGAGGATTTGCCCCAAAAATGCACGGGTGCGCTCTTCTCTTGGATTTCTAAAAATCTTTTCAGGCGTACCTTCTTCAATGATTCGACCTTGGTCAAAAAAGATGATCCGATCTGCGACTTCTTTCGCAAATCCCATTTCATGGGTCACCACAATCATGGTCATTCCTGAGAGCGCGAGTTCCTTCATGACGAGTAAGACCTCGTTTACCATTTCTGGATCAAGCGCTGAGGTCGGTTCATCAAACAGCATGACCTTGGGCTGCATTGCTAGAGCCCGTGCAATCGCCACGCGCTGCTGTTGTCCACCTGAAAGGCTGCTCGGGTATTTATGGGCCTGCTCCGTAATCCCAACTCTTTTGAGGAGCTCCATGGCCAAACGCTCGGCCTCTGGGGCTTCGAGGCCACGCACTTTCGTGGGCGCCAAAGTGATGTTTTGAAGGACGGATAAGTGAGGGAATAAATTGAAGTTTTGAAAAACCATCCCGACTTCTTTGCGGATTGCGTCGAGGTTGGCGCCTTCCTCGAGTCGGATTCCATCAATGGTGATTTCACCCTGATCAAATCCTTCGAGGCGGTTTAAAGTTCGGATAAATGTACTCTTACCGGACCCAGAGGGGCCAATAATGACGACAACTTCACCCTTTTTAACAGTCAGATTGATGCCTTTTAAGGCTTCGAAATCTTGAAACGTCTTACAGACGTTTTTTGCTACAACGATGTCGATGCTTTGGTCGATGTTCTGTTCAAATGGCGCCATGTCAGAGACAGGTTATAGACGCTTTTCAGAAAATCGCAACGGGAATCTTGATTAAACTTCCTCAATTGATTAATTCAAATTCGTATTTACTTCCTTGGTAGCTATGATCGCGATTTTCATAGTGAATCAAAGCTCCGGGTTTGATTTGTTTTCCCGGATAGCTCGGGAGGACCTCAAATTGAGTCGATTCAATCGAGGCGGGAGCGACCGCTCCCAAATTACGAATCACCAAGATGTTCTTTGTTCGACTGAGGAAGCGACAGGGATATTCAAATGGCAAAAGGGGGGTCTTTTCCTGGGTCGATCCTACATAGTTTCCATTGAGAATAAAACCATAAGTTCCCTGGGTAACCCTAAAGTTTAGAAGCTTGAGCGAGCACAAATCTTCTTCAGGAAGCGTGCGGATCGGCGTTGGGGCTGGGTGCTTTCGGGATCGGAGGGATGAAATTCTCCCTTCTACTCGTTTTAAAAACCTCCGAAAGGCAGAGACGGGAACGAGTTCCTCTCTCCCTCCGAGCAGGCTTCCCTGGGAGGCCATTACGAGCCGTTCAGGATGGACCGAGAAGCCCTTGGCGAGAGCAGATTCTAATTGATACAGATCAATCGTCTCTAAGCCGTGACAGGCAAAGATCGTAAGAGAGCGTAGGCGAGGGGAGAGGTCAGCAAAAAACCCGAGCGGATATTGATTATCCCTCGAATCGATGAGTTTTCCGCTTGAGAGTCCATGGGCGAAGATCACGACATCTTCAACGGAGGGGTTGCGAAGGGCTTCATGAACCGCAAACAAATCCGTTGTCTCGATCACGGTCCAATGCATTCGAGATCTCCGGAGCGCCTGTTGGATCGCCCGTTTGGCATGGGACGCCTCATCGATTTGATCCAGAATTCGAAAGGAAGCTTTTTGATCCATGAGGGCAAGAAAATGGAGATAATCAAAATGGTGGAGACCCATCCTGCGGGTACACTCTTGAACGGTCGGGGCATAGATAAAGCTCATGAGCTCGGGAGTGACTCGAGAAACTTCAGCATTCCATTCAAACTGCTTTGCTCGAAGAGCGGCTAGGTCTAAGTCAGCGAAAGTATCCTCAGCTGGAGCGATCGAAAAAATCAAGTGGGTGGATTCATCATTGGGGGCTGGATTCGGTGGAAAGTGGCCTTGTTGTACTTCTGGTATTGGCACGAGGATGGATTTCAGATGAACCAATTTTCCAGGAATTATGGCTAATTTAAAAATATCTCGAAGAGTCGACCACCGACTGACGGACTGGAACTGATCTCGTCCTTGCTGAAGTTCAGCGCAGAACATTTCAGGACCGGGTGGATCAAGGGCTCCGGCATGCGCTCCTCGTGCCCCTAAGAACAAAATTAGAATGAGTTGGGTAAGTTTCATGAAGCCTCTAAAAAGTAAAAGGACCCCTCTGCACTTTGGGGTTCTCAAAATACAGAGGGATCCTGGTTCACTATTTACAGTTTACTGTAAATCTTGGATTAAGCCTTCAACCGCGCTTGGGTTAAGGTCAGCAAGTCCGGTAGGGGCGATGATGCTGAGAACCTCACCGCGACTCAGGCGAACAGTCTTACTTCCGTTCACTTCTGTCGTAGATGCTGCCTTCTCACGAATGGCAGATGCGAGATTGCGAATCACGTCTTGGTTGTCAATAAAACCATATTTCTCAGTAAGACTCTGCTCGAGAGATCCTTGAGAAATATTTCCATCTGCATCCAGAATGATCAGTAGTTTATTATGGAATTTAATACCCAGAATAATCAGAACAACCCCGACTGCTACTGGAGTAAGGATGATCCCTGCTTGTGCTTGGGGGGTGGGGGCTGCAGTGCTGAGAGATGCGGCCACTAATAACGCTGAAACCGATTTTTTAAGTCTAGTCATGAATGATTTCCTCTTTCTGTCCCAAGCTAAAGCAAGCCCTGGACCAGGGTCGGGGGGAATAGGGAAGAGTTGAAAGGCCTTTGGGGGACTTTTTGTCCATCTTGAACTAAGCTAGACTCATCCATGATGAACCCCATTTCGTTTTCACCAACCTACGGTCTCTTTGCGCTCCTCCTTTATTTGATCTCTCTCCTCGCGCTATCATTCTACCGTTCTCGTTCGGCCACCCTTTCTGACTATTACATTGGAAGTCGAAGTTCCACCTGGTGGCTCATTACCCTGGGAATGATCAGTGATTCCGTTTCAGGAGTGACCTTTGTGTCAGTTCCCGGAGCGGTATTTTCTCAAGAGTATTCGTACTTTCAAATCGTCTTGGGATATTTCATGGGTTACCTGATCATTACTCAACTTTTGATCCCGCTTTATTATGAACGAAATTTGATTTCGATTTATTCGTACTTGGGAGATCGATTTGGAGTTTTTGCTCAAAAATCAGCATCCGTTTTATTCATCGCCTCTAGAACCTTTGGCTCGGCCGCCAGGCTTTATATTTCAGTGATGATCTTGCATGAGTGCTTACTGGCGTCTTTAGGCTTAAGTCCGATACTCTCCTTCACCCTGTCGATGGGAATGATTGTTCTCTACACCTATAAGGGTGGGATCAAGAGCCTGGTTTGGACAGAGGCCTATCAATCGATTATTTTATTGGCCTCCATCTCATTCTTAGTTTGGGTGCTCTGGCATCAGATCCCTGATCCGATTTCAGTGATCCTAAAACCCAAGGTATTCTTCACGGATCCTCTCAAGCCGAACTACTTCCTTAAAGCCCTACTCGGCGGGATGTTCATCACGAGTTCTATGAACGGGCTTGATCAAAACATCATGCAAATGAATCTGAGCTGTAAGAGTGTTTCTGAAGCGAAGAAAAATATGTTCACACTTGCTTTTGTGATGGTAGCGGTGAACTTCATTTTCCTGGCGCTCGGTGCCCTCGCGAAAGAGTATTACAGCCTACAGGCTTTACCCCTGCCACAACTCCCCGAGGGAGGAGTGGCCTATGATCAAACCCTTCCCAAAATTGCGCTTGAATCATTAGGTCGCCTCCCGGCAATGATGTTTATCGTAGGACTTTCAGCCGCAACTTTTAGTAGTGCGGGAACTATTCTCCCGGCGATTGCCTCGTCCATCGAAATTGATCTGCTTCCCGCTAGGCTAAAAGATCGCATTCCCGTGCGGCTCCTGCATGCTCTTTCCGCACTTCTCATTCTTATCCTCATCATTGGAATTTACGAAGTGCATGCTCGCTCCCTGATCGATCTGGTTCTCCGGTGTGCTGGCTATACCTATGGCCCCTTAATTGGACTCTTTGGGCTTGGGATCTTCACCCGGGTGAAGCTTCGTCATGAGCGCGTCCCGCTCTTATGCGTATCAGCCATTTCAATCACGGCACTCTTCGATTGGAATAGTGCGAGGCTGTTTCATGGATATAAGCTTGGGGCCGAGCTCATTGCTATTAATGCGATATTATTCCTGATCCTCGCACTCAGTTTGGGGAGACAAAAGTCTAAGGATGCCTCAGCATTTGAGGCCAATTTGAAAAGTTAGTGGATCGAGCCAAACTGCACTGAGCTTGTGATAGGTGCGCGGTGTTCGGGCCAATGTAAGGACTCATGAGGTTCGTATTATCTCTCAGGTGCAGCAGTCCCTGATAATGTCCCAGTTCATGACCCACGGTGAGTGGGTTACGGGCATAGTCTTTTTCTACTAGCACACCATGGGGACCATTGCCGGGCATCTGAGTGACCGCGATGGTGGAGTTCGTCCATGGACCGACGGATACAATGAGAAAGGTATCTTTTTCTTCAAAGGCTGCTCGAACCTGGCCTGATTCAGTTTTCCAATTCGGACTGTAGTTTAAGTTCTTCTCGGTCGGATCAATCGAGAGAAAGCTCTCGAGCTGAAACGCAACATCACAAGTTTTCCAAATTGCATTCATCCCTCGAACCAATTCTTGGGCGTCCGCTTTTTGTAAGATCGAAACCCTGGAGGAGTCTTGAAAGGAAACAATTTTGAGACCAATACATTGGTGATTGGGGTCATTGCTCACGCATGACTCTAGAGTAGAGGGGGGGAGTAGGATCGAAGTATTATTCGGGGGTGGGGAGAGGATGGGGTTAATACTTGAGTTTTGCGCATTTCGACCGCAGGCGTTTAGAAATGTGAAGAGCGAGAATATGATGAGAATCTTTTTTGTTTTTTTGAACTGGAGGAATCGATTCACGCTATGCCTCTCATCCTTGAAAGTTTAAGTCGCCAAAGCCTTCATCCTTGAGGCCTTAAGCTGATCATAATTCGTTTGATTGAAGTTTCATAAGATTTATTAAATAGATGCGGTATATAAAGATAAAAAATATTCTTTTTTCATGAAAAACAGTGAGTAATTTGACGAAGCGACGTGCGTCAATGGGGTGGTTGACCCTGATCCTAAGTTCCTTTAAACTTGGGCCTATGCCAGCCACACGAACCCAGAAAATTTCAGCTGTTTTGATTGTGAAAAATGAGCTTCACAATTTGAAGCAAACACTGTCTCAACTTAAGTTTTGTGATGAAATTGTGGTCGTCGATAGTGGGAGCACCGATGGAACCATAGAGTTCGCCGAATCCCAAGGTTGCAAAGTGGTTCAAAGGCCCTTTGATGGCTATGGTCCTCAGAAAGCGTACGCTGTATCACTTGCAAAGCACGACTGGATTTTCAGCGTAGATGCAGATGAGTGGGTTCCCGATGAAATGGGGCAAGAGATTTTAGACCTGATCAATGATCAAGCTCGAAATTTAAATGGAATCTACATTCGCTCTCAACTCGTGTTTTTAGGAAGATCCTTTTGGATTGGACGAGAGTCAGCCGTTTGTATCCTGAGGATCTTTAAGAAGTCTGAGGGAACTTTTGATACGGCCTTAGTACACGAAAAAGTTCGGATCAAGCTTAATGAAATCGTTTTTACCCGAAATCGTTTTCGCCATTACAGTTATCCATCGATCAGAAGTTATATCGATAAAATGAATCGATATACGACCTATGGAGCGAGGGAAGCGCTCGAGAAGCATCCGAATCGAAGTGGCGTGTGTTGGGCCGCTTTGTTTCCCTTTAAATTTATTCAGTATTATTTCTTACAGCTGAATGTCCTCAATGGTTGGGCCGGATTTTGCTGGAGTGTGCTCTCGACCTTCGCTTTTTTTGTGAAGTACTTGAAACTTGCTGAGCTCAGAAAGATTGAGCGTGTTTAGTTTCTTAGTTTTTGCTCTTTTGGGTTTTGGTTTAGTGTTCCTCGGCTTTAGGGTCTTAGAGCGAGGGCTTCTCATTTCCCCAAAGCGCGGGCTTCGGGTGTTGATGTACCACCGGATTTTTGGAGACGCGGATACCACTCAGAGGGATAATCTCTTCGTTTCTCAGTCAACTTTTGAATCCCAACTCAGGTGGCTACTCCAGGAAGGCTACCGACCGCTCAGGCTCGGAGAGCTTTTGGAGCAAATCGAGGGGTCTCATCCCAGGTTCTCGGATGATACCTTCTTGATTACCTTTGATGATGGATATCGCGATAATTTATTGCTCGCTCTGCCCGTACTTGAAGCCCTACAAATTCCAGCGGTGATTTTCTTAGTATCGAGCTTTACAGAAAATGCCGAAGCAGAGGAGGATCGAAATTATTTGAATTTATCAGAACTGAGACAACTTTCAGATTCAGGACTTATTGATTTCGCTCTCCACTCGCATGGACACCTAAACTATAGAGATCTCAGCACTCAGGACACGGCAGCGCTGGAGAGCGATATTGCAGCCGTGCAAACCTATTACCGATCCCATCAGATTCCTTTCTTGCCAGCCCTCGCTTATCCTTATGGAGCTATTCCGAGAAAGGATCCCGCGGCACTGAAGTGCTTAACGGAAACCTTAGCAAATCAAGGGGTCAAGCTAGGGTTTCGAATCGGAAACCAGGTCAATACGGGCTCAATTCAACAGCCTTATTTCATTCAAAGGATTGATATTAAAGGTTCTGATTCATTTTCCGTTTTTCAAATTAAGATGAAAAAGGGTCGAGCAAAACTCTTTGCCTAGCCTGAATCAGCCATTCAATATTTGAGTTTACAGTTGGTCACGATCCATTTCACGAGCTCAGTCGCAGCCGGTGACTGATTGATAATGGATTCCTCGCAATCAGGAGCAATTAAAATAGGAAATGGAAACGGCAGCTGATTCCCTCGGGCAATGATCGCTATCGTTCCTGCATCACAGACTGCAGCGCCCTTCACAAACGGACCCACTTGAGCGGTCGTGATCAGCCCTTTGATGAGAGTTAATTCTTCGGCAGTAAGTTTAGCTTGAAAGGGAGTGATTTGGTTCCACTGTCCATCGGGAAGGCGCTGCTCAAAGCGTACACCCAAGAGATCTCCTTCCGGCGAGAGTTGGCAATGGGTTTGAAAACTGTTTTCCACTCGAGTGTAACCGGAGACTTGATCCGCGCTCAGAATCGGCGGAACAGGAGTCGGGGTGGGGGTGGGTTCAGCGGCTTGGGAGAGGGAGGAGATTAAGAGCAGGATCAGTAAAGCTAGGTTTTTCATGGGCAGAGATCTATCAAATAAAAATCCCAAGTGCCTCACAAAGTTTTACCCACCGATGATCCGGTGCAACTTCTCTCGGTGCGCCTTGAATATCATTAATCGGCGCATCAGTGACTAAACCATTTCGATAAACTACTGCTCGATTCCATTGCCCTTTTAAAACGAGGCTAGCGGCCATTGCCCCCATTGAAGCAGTGAGAAATCGATCCGTCGTCGTGGGGTAATGCGCTCTTTGAAGATGGCCTAAAACAACATGGCGCGCTTCCCAGGGAGAGTTTTCCTCAATCCAGCGTGCCATTCGTTCACCAATTCCGCCAAAACGAATTCCGGTGGAAGAGGCTTTGTTTTCAGAAAAGACCGCATCCTCACCAATGGCTTTTGCAGCTTCTGAAACAACCATCACCATTCCAGGCTTTCCAGCCGCGTGAGCATTCGTTAAGAATTGAGCGAGTTTTTCACGTGAAAAAGGGCGTTCTGGAATTAAAATGACATCGGCATAAGAGGAGAGTCCGCCACCGAGCGCGATCCATCCCGCTGAGCGTCCCATGGTTTCTACGACCATCACTCGGTGATGAGCATTTGCAGTGGCACGAAGAGAGTCGACTGCATCTGATACCACGGTACAGGCCGTATCATAGCCAAAGGTAATTTCAGTTCCTTGAAGGTCGTTATCAATGGTCTTTGGAACTCCGATAATATTTAAATCGGGAGCCAGCTCGCGAAGTCCTTTAAAAGTTCCATCACCGCCGGCTGCAATCAATCCATCGAGCTTCATGGCTGCGAAATTTTTTTGGAACTCATCAGAACGTCCCATGACCTTAGATTTATTAGAGGTACCTAAAAAAGTCCCTGCTTGAGAATGAATTCCGATAATGGATTCAAGAGTAATCGGTTTTGTGCGTCCTGCAAAAATACCTTCAAAGCCATCTAAGATTCCGACGACTTCAATATTCTGTTTGAGCAGTACTCGTGAAGCGGACTCGATGATTCCATTTAATCCAGGGGCGTCTCCGCCACCCGTCATAATACCAATTCTCATACTAGAGGTGGATCCGGCGATTATCGACCGCAAGGGCCGCTTCTTTTACGGCTTCGGAGAGCGTCGGATGTGCGTGGCAGGTGCGAGCCACATCCTCAGCTGACCCGCCGTATTCCATCACGGTTGCACCCTCTGCAATGAGATCAGAGGCTCTCGGGCCAAAAATGTGCATTCCAAGAAGCTTATCAGTCGTCTTGTCAGCGAGGATTTTAACTAGTCCTTCAGACTCATCCATTGCTTTTGCGCGTCCATTGGCTAAGAACGGGAAGGTGCCTACCTTGTACTCGATCCCTTTGGTTTTTAATTCTTCTTCGGTATACCCAACGCCTGCAACTTCAGGCCAGGTGTAAACAATCCAAGGAATCGTGTGATAGTTCACGTGTCCTGCTTGGCCCGCCATGATTTCGGCAGCGGCCATTCCTTCTTCTTCTGCTTTATGAGCAAGCATGGGACCTTGAACGCAATCGCCGACGGCATAAATACCCGCAACTTTAGTTTCAAAGTGATCATTAATATCAATGCGGCCTTTTTCGTTTGCTGCCAGACCTACTTTTTCAAGCTGAAGTCCATCGGTGAAGGGGCGGCGACCGGTCGCGACCAAAATCAGGTCACATTCAATGGTTTCTTTTACTTGGGTCGCGCGATCCATCACTTCGATCTGCATTTGGTTGCCCACTTGCTTTGCGCCCAGTGCTTGAGTGTTGAGTTTAAACTCAAGCCCTTGCTTGATCAGTGACTTACGAGCCTCATTTGCAATCTGTTGATCCATGACCGACAGGATCTTATCCGCAAATTCAATCACGGTAACTTTTGCTCCCAGGCGTTTCCAAACAGATCCCATCTCAAGGCCAATTACTCCGCCTCCGACCACAACGAGATGGCCTGGGGTTTCTTGGATTTCAAGTGCTTCAGTAGAGGAAATGATTTTCTTGCCATCGAGTTTTAAAGTCGGAAGCTCGATCACTTCACTTCCGGTCGCGATCATCACTTTACCGGCTTTCAGTATTCGTTTCGTCGGGCCATCGACTTCAACGATCTTTTGGTCTCCTTCGGTTCCCACGAATCGACCATAGCCCTGTGCCCATTCGACTTTATTCTTTTTAAAGAGACCTGCGATCCCTTGGGTCAGTTGCTTCACGACTTCATTCTTACGAGCGATCATTTGAGGAACGTTGATTTTGAGATCATTCATCTCAATGCCATGCTTTTTGAACTTATATTGGGCCATGGAGAAGTGCTCGCTTGAGTCGAGGAGGGCCTTTGAAGGAATACAGCCTACGTTGAGGCAGGTTCCACCTAAAGAAGCACGCTTTTCTACGCAAACGACCTTCATTCCGAGCTGAGCTGCGCGGATTGCTCCCACATAACCTGCCGGTCCACCACCAATAATAATAAGATCAAACTGTTCCATACGATTTCTTTCTATTAAATGAATTCAAGTCCGAGCTTAGTCGGATTTTCGAGAAGATCTTTTACTGCTACGAGAAAGGTCACGGCCTCTTTACCATCAATGATTCGATGGTCATATGAGAGCGCGAGATACATCATAGGACGAATCTCAACTTTTCCATTAATCGCTACAGGGCGATCCATAATTTTGTGCATTCCTAAAATCCCACTCTGTGGCGGATTTAAGATGGGAGTCGAAAGGAGGGACCCGTAAGTTCCCCCATTAGAGATAGTAAAGGTTCCACCCGACATATCAGCAATCGAGAGCTTGTTATTGCGAGCCTTCAGGGCTAGCTCGCCGATTCCTTTTTCAATCTCAGCAAAAGTCATCTGATCAGCACCGCGAACGACAGGAACCACGAGGCCTCGCTCTGTTCCTACGGCAACACCGACGTCACAGTAGTCGTGATAAACAATGTCTCCGTTATCAATCGATGCATTCACCGCTGGAAGTTGTTTCAGCGCAAGGGTGCATGCGCGAGTAAAGAAAGACATAAAGCTAAGTTTCACGCCGTATTTCTTTTCAAATGCATCTTTGTGTTGCGCGCGAACATCCTGAACGGGCTTCATGTCCACTTCATTAAAAGTAGTCAGGATTGCAGCCGTGTGTTGAGCAAATACCAGACGCTCAGCGATTCGCTTACGAATAGAAGGCATCGGAACGCGGCGATCACCCGGTTTGTCGTTTAACTTTGGCAACTGTGCGCTGGTCGGAGCACTGCGTGCACCACCAGATGCGATGAAAGCCATCACATCACCCTTTAGGATTCGGCCATCTTTACCAGAACCCTGAACTTGAGCAGGATTCACGTTGTTCTCCACCACTGCTTTACGAACCGCTGGGCTCAAGGCTTCAATAGAGGATGCGCTTGCAGCAGGGGGGGCTGGAGGTGCTTTAACGCCTGAAGAAGGGGGAGGGGGAGGCGCTTTTGCGCTACTCACGCCTGCGGTTCCAGCAACGGAATCATCAATAAATGCGATGACCGACTTTACCGCAACTCGCTCACCATCATTTTTTAAAATAGTCAAAGCGCCTGAGTGTTCTGCAACAATCTCAACCGTCGCCTTATCGGATTCGATCTCCAGAAGTACCTCTCCTGATTTTACGGCTTGGCCATTTTGTTTGGTCCACTTGAGGATGCTGACTTCTGTGATGGATTCGCCAACGAGGGGTGCTAAAATCTCGTGTTTCATGTATTTCTCCTAGTCTTGAAAAGCTTTTAAAATAATTTCTTGTTGTTCTTTATCGTGAAGTTTCTTTGATCCCACTGCAGGAGATGCACAGATTTCTCGGCCCACATAGGTGAGGCCGAGTTTTGGAAAACGAGTTCCAAAATTAGAGAGAGCACCCGACCACATGCCTTGGAAATACATCCAAGCCCCCATGTTACGAGGCTCTTCTTGTACGAAGAAGATTTCTTTCACATTTGGATATTTCTCGATCACCGTCGCCAATGCCTGCTCAGGCCAAGGATAGAGCTGCTCTAAGCGGATCAGTGCATTTTGATTGGCATTTCGCTTTTCGCGTTCTTCCAAAAGATCGTAATAGATTTTTCCCGAGCAGATCATGAGGCGCTTTACTCCAGCTGCTGATCTTGGATCTTGGAATTTTGGGTCGTCGAGGACTTCGTTAAACGTTTGATCGGTCAGATCTGAGAGCTCTGACACTGCTTTTGGATGGCGGAGCAGGCTCTTCGGAGTCATCACCACGAGTGGTTTTCTGAAGTTACGTTTCACCTGACGACGGAGCACATGAAAAATCTGCGCTGGAGTCGTTGGGTACGCGACCGTCATATTATTTTTTCCGCACAGCTGAAGGAATCGTTCGAGGCGAGCAGATGAGTGTTCAGGTCCTTGTCCTTCAAAACCGTGAGGAAGTAAAAGGGTGAGTCCAGAAGCACGATGCCATTTCGATTCAGAAGTCGCTAAGAACTGATCGATCATAACCTGAGCCCCGTTTGCGAAGTCACCAAATTGGGCTTCCCAAATCACAAGTGAGTCCGGGTCTGAAACGGAATATCCAAACTCGATTCCTACAGAAGCGGTTTCTGACAGGTGGGAGTTGTAGATCGAAAGTTTTGCTGAATCATGAAGCGTATTGATCGCAACAAAAGGTTCATTCGTGTTGAAGTCGGTTACGGCCGCGTGACGGTGAGTGAAGGTTCCACGTCTTACATCTTGTCCAGACATCCTGACCGAAGAGCCTTCTTTTACTAGAGCTGCATAAGCAAGGACTTCAGCGTTACCCCAATCAATTCCTTTTCCCTGCTCGATTGCTTGAATTCGGCCTTCAAAAAGTCGTTCAAGTTTAGGATGAACTTTGAATCCATCCGGGAAGCGGTTGATCTTTTTAGAGAGCGAAACGAGGTCATTGGCTGACACTTGAGTCGCGGTCGGCTTAAAGAGGTCTTCCGTGTGTGCATGATGGTATTTAGACCAGTATGGCCCCTGGTATTCGGAGTGAGGTGGCTCTGGTTTTTCCGCACGTACTTTTTCTAGAGCTTTCGTGAGGGGTTCCATCGCTTCATCTTGAAGTTTCTTTACTTCATCCTCAGTCAATAAAGACTCTGCGATTAATCGCTTTCCATACACATCCCGTGGAGTGGCATGAGAGGTGATCAATTTATAGAGTCCAGGCTGGGTGAAGGAAGGTTCATCTCCTTCGTTGTGTCCGTAGCGGCGATAGCAAATCAAATCGATGAATACATCTTTGTGGAATTCGTATCTGAATTCAGTTGCGATTTTAAGTGCGTGCCAAAGTGCTTCTGGATCATCCCCGTTCACATGAAAAATAGGGGCATCAAAGGCTCGTGCCAGATCCGTACAATAGCGGGTTGAGCGAGCATCTTTTGGATCCGTCGTAAAACCAACCTGATTATTCGAAATGATATGGATCGTCCCGCCAACCGAGTAGCCCTCTAACTTCTGAGCTTGAATGGTTTCGTAAACAACACCCTGACCGGCGAAAGCGGCATCTCCGTGCATCAGAATTGAAAGTACTTTGTTCTTTTCGGTGTCTTTGCGCTGCTTTTGCTTTGCTCGTGCCATGCCGACAACGACGGGATTGATAAACTCTAAGTGCGAAGGATTGAAGCCGAGTGAAAGGTGAACCCGTTTTCCGTGTCGGGTGGTGTGGTCGAGTGAATGTCCTTTATGGTACTTCACATCGCCTTCACCGTGATCCGTAGAAAGTCGGTAGTTATCATCAAACTCAGAGAAAAGATTTTCGGGATTTTTTTTCATGGTGTTGATGAGCACGTTTAGGCGCCCACGGTGAGCCATCCCTAAAACAACTTCTTCAGCACCGAGGGAAGTTGCAGTCTCAATGACGCAATCTAATCCTGGGATGAGGGCTTCTCCACCTTCAATTGAAAAGCGTTTTTGAGCAACATAACGGGTATGGATAAAACGCTCTAAACTTTCGCTCTCGGTCAAACGCTTTAAAATAAAGTTTTTATCCTCGCGCGGAACGCTGTAATTGCCGGAGAGTCCTTCAGCGCGTTTTTGAATGAATGCGCGTTCGGATGCGTTTTGAATTTGAAGGAGTTCAATTCCAAGAGGGCCTGAGTAAATGTTTTTAAGATTTGAGATAATCGCAGAAAGTGGAGACGGATTCATGCCGATAAAGCGAGCAGCATGAAAGGTTTCCCCAAGGTTTGCGTCAGTCAGGCCAAAGCGAGAAAGCTCAAGTTCTGGGGTGGTACTTGGATTTGGAAAGATCGGATTCACTTGAGCAATGAGATGCCCATGAGCGCGATAGGCTTCGATCAATTGAAAAACTTTAAGTTCTTTTTCAAAATCTAAAGAGGGAGCAGAGCTAACTCCGCTCTCAGCGGCCGCACTAGCGGCTTCTACGAGAGTGGTAACTTCACCGAGATAAATTCCATCAAAGAAATATCTCCATGAAGAATCCACAGACTCGGGATTTTCAACATAGTTTATGTAAAGCTCCTCAATGTATTCGGCATTGATGCTTTTTAAATACTCGAAGTTCCGCAAATCAGGTTGGCTTTCAGGATTCAAGCTGGATTTTTCCTTTAATTACACCGTAATTGTTGTAAACATTTCCGTCAATCGGTACAGTAGTGACATATGAGCCAAAAGAGAACGAATCGAACACATACCTGTGGAGAATTAGGAGTCAATCAATTGAACCAAGAGGTGATGCTTTGCGGTTGGGTCGCGAAGCGTCGTGATCATGGCGGGCTGATCTTTATTGATCTTCGCGATCGCTACGGCTTGACACAGGTTGTCTTTGATCCGGCCATTGCAGGCGGGGCAATTGCCCACGAACTCGCAGGTAAGTTGCGTTCTGAATTTGTGATTTGGTGTAAGGGAACGGTTCGAGCGCGCCCAGAAGGGATGATCAATACGAAATTAACGACCGGCGCAATTGAAGTTGCCTGTCACGATCTCGTGATTCTATCTGAAGCAAAGACGCCGCCATTTCCTATTGAAGATGATATCGATGTTGCAGAGCAAGTGCGTCTTGAGTACCGCTATCTGGATCTTCGTCGCCCTTACCTTCAAAAGAATTTAATTACGCGTCATAAAATGCTGCAGATTGTGCGTCAACATCTTGACGAGCAGAGTTTCATCGAGGTGGAGACCCCGATCCTGTATAAGAGTACTCCCGAAGGGGCGAGAGATTTCATTGTCCCATCGCGTCTTAATCCAGGCTCCTTTTACGCACTCCCACAATCTCCTCAAACGCTGAAACAATTGCTGATGATTTCGGGAATGGACCGCTACTTCCAAATCGCTCGTTGTTTCCGAGATGAGGATCTCAGAGCGGACCGTCAGCCAGAGTTTTCTCAGATCGATATCGAAACTTCTTTCCTCGATGAAGAATCACTGTTCCCAATCTTAGAAGAAATGATTCAAAAACTTTGGAAAAAGCTTCTCAATGTTGATGTTCAGCGGCCTTTCCCAAGGATGCCTTATAGCGAAGCAATGAATCGTTTCGGCAGTGATAAGCCCGATGTTCGGTATGGACTAGAGCTTCAAGATCTTTCAGACATCTTTTCAAGCTCTACGTTTCAAGTGTTTTCAAATGCGCTCACTCCAAACGCACGAGGAATTAAAGGTTCCGTTAGAGCCATCGTCGTTCATGAAAAAGCAGATACGTTTTCACGTAAGGATCTCGACGATCTTACTAAGCATGTCAGTGCCTATGGAGCAAAGGGGCTTCTCTGGATCAAGATTACTCCAGAAGGCGAGATGCAATCTCCGGCGGCTAAGTTTTTCACACCGGAAGAGAAAACGGCTCTGACTTCACGTTTGAATTTGAAGCCGGGCTCACTCGTGTTCATTGTTGCGGATAAAAACATAGTCGTTTACGACGCTTTAGGTGCTATTCGTACAGAACTCGGTAACCGTCTTGGTGTGATTCCAAAACCAGAGGATAAAAACTTTGCGTTCTTGTGGGTGGTGAATTTCCCCCTTCTTGAGTTCGATGACAAAGAAGGCCGCTATTTTGCGTGTCACCATCCCTTTACCTCACCACGTCCGGAATTCTTTGAGGATTTCATTCATGGCAGAAATATGGATCAACTCGAAGCTTCTGCTTACGACATGGTCTTGAATGGTGTTGAAGTCGGCGGAGGTTCGCTTCGTATTTATCGTGCCGACGTTCAGGCTGCGATGTTTAAGCTCCTGGGACTCTCTCCTGAAGAAGCAAAAGCGAAGTTTGGATTCTTCATTGATGCCCTTGAGTTCGGAACTCCACCGCACGGTGGGCTTGCATTTGGGGTCGATCGACTCGCGGCCCTGATCTGTGGAGTGGGACCAATTCGGGATGTGATGGCCTTCCCTAAAACTCAAAAAGGGACAGATCTTATGGCCGGTACACCATCAGAGGTTTCAAAGGATCAGCTTCAAGAACTGAATGTCATGGTTGTGAAGCCTCAAAAGAAAGAGGCTTAATTAAACATGCACGTCACTTCTGAGTTCTCCCATAAGACCCGAGTTCAAAATCTAAACCGACTGGAAACAGAAGAGTTTGATTTTCTGATTATTGGTGGGGGAATTACAGGAGCTGGGGTTGCTTGGGATGCGGCTTCTCGAGGTTATAAAGTAGCGCTCGTTGAGAAAGATGACTTTGCTCATGGGACTTCATCAAAGTCCTCAAAGCTCATTCATGGCGGACTTCGCTACCTCGAGAATTATGAGTTCCCGCTCGTGTTTGAAGCGCTCAGTGAGCGCTCCTACCTGATGCAATCCGCGCCTCATCTCGTAAAGCCCTTGCCCTTTTATATGCCGGTTTATGAATCCAGTCCGCATCCGGCTTATCTCTTAAGCGCAGGAATGTGGTTCTATGATCTGCTGGCACTCTTTCGCGCGCCGGGTTTACACCAGCGAATTTCGGCAGGAGTCTCGGGCCGTTTGATTCCAGGAATAAAAAAAGAAGGGCTTGTCTGTACCTTCAAGTACTACGATGCCTCGATGTGGGATGATGCGCTTGTTTTGGACGTTCTCATGAAGGCCCATGAGCTCGGAGCGTGCATTGCCTCTCGGGCGGCAGCGGTTGAGTCTTATCGAGACCAAAACGGTATTATCACGAGTATGAAAATTAGAGATTCGATCGGCGGCAAAGATCGAATCGTGAAGTTTAAAAAGCTCATTGTTTGTGCTGGTGTATGGACCGACGAAGTGGGCGGAATGCTTGATGGCAAATCGTGGAAGAACTGGCTTGCTCCGAGTCGTGGATTGCATATGGTGCTCGATTGGAAACGCTTCCCAGTTCCAGGTGCAGTGACCATGCAGATTGAAGATGGGCGAATTGCATTTGCTATTCCAAGGCATGACTATGGCCAAGGAATTACAATTGTAGGCACTACCGATGGCCCCTGTTCACTCCCACCGGATCAAATTGAAAATGAAGAGAAGGCGATCGCTGAGGATCGCGCTTATCTGATTAAGCTTTTGGCGCAATATTTTCCACACTTGAACATTACGGAAGCGGATGTCCTGAATCATTACATTGGTATTCGCCCCCTCGTAAATCCAAATCGAAATATGAGTGAGGCAGGAGCCAAGAGCCTTCAAAAGGTATCGCGTGAGCACACCATTGATCATGGTCCGGGTGGATCTGTTTTTGTGGCAGGTGGGAAATATACGACCTTCAGAAGAATGGCCGAGCAAATCGTAGATTTTTCTACTGCCGATCAAGAGCATCGTGAAGCGAATACGGATTCCTCACTCTTTGTGCCTGCGATGCCCACCGAAGTTCAGCGCGCAAGGGAAGTGGCCCGAGCAAGGGGTTTTGTGATTCCAGAGAAACTTTTTGAGCGTTACGGCTCGGACGCGATTGAAATCTACCAAATTCACCAAAGCGATTGCGATCTTTCAGTCCAGGATCCAGATGGGTTTCCATGCTTAGAGGCGCAGTTTCGCTATGCGGTTCGCCATCAAATGGTCTTATCGGTTGAGGATTTTATACGTCGTCGTCAGCCCCTGCATCTTTGTCGTCAAGATCACGGCGGTCCGTGGTACCCACTTCTTGAGAAGGCGCTTCAATCAGAGCTTTCCAATTCCTAAGCCTTTAATTATTATATAATTGATGAAGAAAAATTCTATATGGGTTCTTTGGGTTTTACTTGGGTTTACCACGTTTGCTCAGGGAGCTCCCTTGCGATCCTGGAAAACAAGCACACCTTCGCGCGGCAGTGAGCACTATATTTTGAGCGACCAAACCGGGAGTCCGTGGAGACTCTTTTTAGGAGCCGATGGTGGGTATGCAAAATACACCACCTTAAATTCGGCGCTTGAAGGATCGAAATCAGGAATGATTCTGGGGGGCCGTGCCCTCATTTCTCGTTACTGGTTCTCAACGGTTTTGGATGCGGGTTTAGGATGGGAATACATTTCGGTGAAGGGGACTAACCCGACAGGGACCCAGGATACGATTAATACCAAGCTTCCTTATCTGGACCTTTCGCTTCGATACCGTTTCGGCCGCTATCTTCAGTTCGGGCCAGAATTTCAGTATTCACTCGGAACCGACTTTGCCCTCAATACCAATGTAGTATCCGGAGATACAAATCACGGTGTCTATTTAGGAGCGCAGTTACTTCATGAGTGGGAGCGGGAGCGAAAATTTCGTTTCGGGGGCCGATGGCTCACACCGCTTTCAGGGACCACTCGAACAGTGAATCAGTTTCAGGTCTTTTTTCAAATGGGCTTTGATGTCTTTAATCCGAGTGAAGGTCAGAATCAAAAGCATCTTGAGCAAATTAATGAGTACGACATTGAGCGCGCCTCTTCTCAGGCGCCGAAAGAAGTCTTACCCATGGCCACTCCTGCGCCTGCAGAGGAATCGACGCCGACCGAGCTTGAGCCAATCCCCGTTGCGACCCCCGGTCCTCCTGAGGGAGAAGTTCAACCGGAGGCCACTCCTGCTGAGCCCGCTCCTTCCCCTGAAGCCAGTGCTCCAGTCGAAAGTTCGGGATCCGCATCCAAAGTTTTGCTTACGCTTGGAATTAATGATCTTCCCTTTGGGATTTCAGATGCAAAACTTCCAAGAGGGCATGTGGCTCGAATCAAGAATATGGGAAAATACTTAGGTGAAAATTCTCAGTATTTTAAAAAACTTTTCATCGCTGCTCATACGGATGAACGCGGATCTAAAGAACGAAATCTTGAGCTCTCAAAAACTCGCGCGAATCTGGTTCGTGATCTCTTAGTAGAGGGCGGAGCGCCTGCAGGTAAGATCCAAGCTCAGGGATTCGGTGAGTCTAAACCCATCGATAAACGCCACAATGAAAAAGCCTGGGCGAAAAATCGACGAGTCGAACTGAAGTTTACTGGAGTTTCAGACTCCAAGATCATCAAGAAAGCACTAGACCAATAAATTATTGAATGACTTTTCCGATTCGTTCCGAGCGGAAAGACCAGTGAGAGTCAGAGAAAGAGATTCGGTGGGAAAGCCAAATCACAAAGGCCTTTCCACGGATGGAGTGAACGGAGATCACTCCAAATACACGACTGTCCCGAGTGTCATCCCGATTATCACCGAGTACAAAGTAATGTTCCTCGGGGACCACAATTTCCTGATCATTCTTGAACCCCTCAAAGGAGTCATCCTCCAGGATGAGGTGAGTATGATCATCAATCGTCTCTTTTAATAGGTGAAGTTTTGATTTGTTGTAACGCTCTTCAGGGTCAAAGCCAGGATGGTTTAGAATGATATCTCTTTCTGTACCCGAGATTTCGTCGCGGAAAACGGACTTACCGTTTACAAAGAGTTTTTTGCCTTCGAATTTAATACGGTCTCCTGGAAGTCCCACGACTCGCTTAATGTAGAGACTTTCTTGTCCTGCCTCTGGGGGAGTGAAGATCACGACATCCCCTCGGTTAGGGCCTGAGACTCTTCCTAAATACCAAGGTCGAATTCCAAACACTTCGCTAAAGGGAACATGCAGGGAGTACTGAAGCTTGTTTGCAAAAAGGAAATCTCCCATCATTAGAGTGGGGAGCATTGAG
>CAIOKW010000207.1 GCA_903858975.1 Oligoflexia bacterium
CGGCTCGCGGTGTTTCATGAGCTCGTAAGCTCGCTTCGAATGGATCCCTCAAAAATTACTGACTTTAAAAAACTTGTGGAATCGATGAAAGATCAAGAAGGGTTTTTGGAGTTTGGAGTGGGAGCCTTGGCCACCGTTGGGGGAGAAACCGCTGAGTTGGCCCTTCAAAATTGGTACCAGGAACTCGGTAAAGATAAGCCTACGATTAAGCACACGATCCTGAATGCCTTTGCAACGACGGATGTGGCTCTGACCGCAAATGCTCGAGGGTTCTTACTGGAAGCTGCAAGTGCGGAATCGGGAGATCGGTCTCTCAGTGAAAACGCGGCCTTCGCGCTCGGCTCAAGCTTGCGGCGGGTGAGTGATTCCGGAGTCGAGATGAAGTTAGAGTCCCTCTACCGATCTGCCCAAGACCCCGGACTTCGAGAAAGTTACCTTGATGCCATGGGAAATAGTGGGGATGCCCATTTTGTTCCAACGCTTCTGCAAGCACTTCAATCTGAAAATGTTGAAGAGCGCGAGAAGGCCGCATTTGCAGCGCGCCTGCTTCGTCCGAGCGATGCGGCGCCCGTTCTCATTCGCGCGTTTCAAGACTCAAGCCCCAAGGTTAAGTCAGCATCCATTCGAGCCTTGGCTTACCAGACCGACCTTCACCCCTACGCGGGTTTGGTTCGGGAATGTGCTTCTCAAGGAAACTCAGCGTGCGTCGGATATTTAGAGCGGATCTAATGCTCTTTAGATTTCATTCTCATAGAGTCGCTTGATGCGATCTTCTTCGAGGGTCACGGAAAGCGTCTTGTTTTGGGAATAAGATACTTCACTCTGATTTTTGATTTTTTTCACGTTTTTACGAGCCGTATAATCCACATCGGTCTTTCCCCAATCTTTGCCCCCACTGTGAAGAATGCAGAGCTGGGCGGCATCGAGCAGGGTATCCAATGATGCGGTTCGCTTCGGAGGGAGCAGGACCACGGTATGGGAGCCCGGTTTCCCTTTTACGTGAAGCCAGAGATCATTTCCGCGAGCAATTTTAAAGGTGAGCTCTAAGTTTTCGCTCAGATTTCTGCCGACGAGTATCGTGAGCCCCTCTTTGGAGCGGTATTGTTTCCCTGAGAATAAAGAAACCTTTTTTTGATCTTTATTTTGAAGGGTGGGTTTACCCGATTGATCAAGTCCTAAGGCCGCTTCCACTTTTTCAAGATCTGGGAGTGTGCTCAGATTTGCGAGTTCAGCTTGAAGGGTACTAAAAATTTTAAGTCGGTTCAGAAGCGCAAGAATTCTCTCACCCGAATCCACCACGCGTCGTTTTTTTCGTTTCGCTAGATGGAAATAGCGCTCGAGTTGTCCTTTTAAACCGAGTTTGGGATCGGCTGGGATGAGAATGGTTTCGCCCTTTTCGTAGTCCATGATCGAGTAGTGAGCATCCTTGATCTCGGGTTTTTGGTAAAAGTGAGTCTGCAGTAAAGATCCAAAGTAATTCCAGTCAGGCTCCAATTCGGTTTGTATTTTTTGCTCTTGCAGTGAATGAAGCTTCGATTCAATAGAGCTTGATTCCGTTTTTAGTTTTTGCGCCGCTCTTTTGAATCGAAGCAAAAGACATTCGGACTGAAGTGCATCCATCCAGAGTTTGGCATGGGTCGATACCGATTCAATGAGTTCAGGCCGGTTCGGGATTTTTTTGATTTGCTCTAAAGAAAGTTCCCGAGGTTCAGGGAGAGTGTACTCAGTTCTTTGATCGCTTGCCTGAATCATTTGTTGATTTTCAAGCAGCACACCAGCGGGACGGGCAGGAATCAAGTGAAGGTGGAGTTCCAAAGGGTTCTGTTGACCGAAGCGCATCAGAACGACTCGATCACCTTTGACGCATCGGAGGTCCTGAATTCGATTTCCAGCGAGAAACTTACCGAGACTCAGATCAAACCCAGATCGGGAAGCCGTCCGAGCGGGCCTTAAGGTCTTTGGGGGAAGGAGAAATAAGCCGCACTCCTGGGACCGAAGGCTGATGAAAAGTTGAAAAGAGGCTTTCTCGGCATGGAGATCCAGAACCCAAGCACGCTTAAAGTAGCCCTCCGGGTGGGCTAAAAACTCAGGGACGAAGACCCGATCTACTCTTGCGCCCTTGATCAGGGCGCCGTAATCGCGAACCCAGGCCTCAAGCTCGATATAGCTGAGAACAGGGTAGCGAGGGCTCATCTCTGCGATTTTCATACAGAATCAGAATGGGAGTCTCAATTGGCAAAGTCACGAAAAAAAGGTAGGATCACCCCATGATTTTGAAATACGATTTTGCATCTGATTTGAGCAAAAAAATGTTGGTGCCTTTAGAAGAGAGCCTGAGAGGTCTCGAGCGCAGTTTTGGGGACCTGGACGCCATTGTCCTCACTTCAAAAGATCCCTTTATTTCAGAATATGTTCCACTCGAGAATAATCCACGCTTCGGAGCCACTCGCTTTACGGGGTCTGTGGGTGACGCGATCTATTTCACCGAAAAATTTCGAAAGAACCACCCGAGCGCAAAACCCGTTGCTCTCTTTGTGGATGGTCGCTACCACCTCCAAGCCGATCAAGAAACGAACCCACAATTTGTCGAAGTGGTGAAGCTGGATGTTGAGCCTAATATTGAAGGGGGCGTTCAAAAAACGCTGACTCGGTTTTCGAATTTAAAAGTGGGTATTGATTTTGAGCGGACCTCCGTTTCAGGCCTTGCCAGATATCAGGAGGCGATTCAGGCACAAGGAGGAACCGTTCAGCACGTGGATGGCACGAAGATCCTGAATGTCCTCGGGCTGACCGGTTGGAATGTCAATCGTCCGATTTTTTCACTGAAAGAGTCTTATACTGGTAGAACCTTAGCGAAGAACTTGCGAGGGCTGAGCGTTGAGCTTCAGAATCATGCCGGTCACGCAGACACGCTTCATGTGACTGCAGCCACGGATGATGCTGCTTTTTTACTGAATGCTCGGGGTTACCACCTTCCAAATGCCGCATCTTTTTGGCATACACTTTTCTTCTCAAGAATGAGCTCATTCTCTTTTTGCCGGCATGCTCAAAGGACTGTGAAGTAAAACTAGATTCTTCTCAAATCTCTGAGTTTCATGTTCATGTAATCCGCGACTCGATTCCTGAATTAAAAGAAATCATGAAGCGGCATCAAGTCAGAAATGTTTACTTCAATGGCTCGACCATGAATGCGCTCCTGCCCAGTTTGATCAAAGAAATTTATCCAGCGGCTGTAATGAAGAGTGATTTTAATTGGATCATTAAAACCCGTGTTCGCAAAACCGTGGAAGAGATGATTTCTATTCGTACCTCATTTATCCGTAGTTCTCGAGCAATCGCGAAAACACTTCGTTTTGGTAAGAGTGAGAGTGTGAAGCGAAAGGTTTCAGAGCTCGATCTCGCAAACTTTCTCTACCAGGCCTATGCAGATGAAGGGGCGGTTGCGCTTTCATTTAAGACCATTTCTGGAGCGGGCGGGAATAGTGCCATCGTACACTATAGCAATCCATCAAAAGACCATGCCTTTGATCCTGGCAAAATGGCGCTTCTCGATTCAGGAGCCTATTATGAAGAAGGGTTTTGTACGGACTGTACTCGAGGCTTTTTTGCAGGCGGGGGTACGAGCTCGGTAAAACCTGAGTCGTGGCAAAAAGAAATCTATACCGCAACCTTGAAGAGTGCGATCCAAGTCTTCCTAGCGCCCGTCGATGCGAAGCTGAGCGGCAAAGAAGTCGATGCGATGATTCGAGGCAAGGTGAAGGAAGCTGGATACGATTACCTTCATGGCACGGGCCACGGTGTCGGAATTCATGTACACGAAGAAGGAGTGCGGTTCTCCACGCTCTCTATTTATCCTCAGTCACCCTATGCTTGCGTGAGTGTTGAGCCGGGAATTTATCTGAAAGACCAGGGTGGGGTCAGGGTCGAAAACGTCGTGTTTCTCATTCCTGAAGGCGAGACCCACTATCGCTATGAGAATCTCGTTTATGTTGGCTACGACTGGGATCTGATTAATCTGGATCAATTGAGTGATCCTGAAAAAGTTTACTTAAAGGCTTATGAAGCAAAATGTAAGGAGCTGGGGACTCAGCTAAATGAGTGCCCGCTTTGATGAGGATTTGACGATGGATGATACTCCTAGAAAAATTGATGCTTCTCACATCGAAGTAATCGGTAAAACCGGTGAAGTCATTCAAGAAGCTGAGGATCAGGGATCAAAGCCAGGGATGTCTGGATTCTCAGGCATTCGAGTGATTCAAGGTGGACCGGCGCTTCTTTTGCTTTTGCCGATTATTATTCCGATCATGATTATCGGTCTCATCATCATGCTGGTGCTTGCTTTGGTTTTTGGAAAAGGGATTTTTAAAATGGTCACGACCGGCTTAAGACGCCGATCATAAATGTTCTCGGATAGGAAAATATGAAGAAGATAAAGAATTTACGTTTAAAGGCAAAAGAAGAGCGTCGTTTTAAGCAGGGGCACCCTTGGGTGTTTTCAAATGAACTTCAAGAGTCACCCAAATCGCTTGAACTCGGGGAAGTGGTAGCGCTTTCGGATGCGGGCGGTGAGTTTCTGGCCTATGGTTTTGGAAATCCTCACTCCTTGATTTCTTTTCGTGAGCTGACTCGCGAAAAGAAAACAGAATGGTTTGAAGGGGAAGAGGTGAGCCCTGATTATTTTCATGGCCGCATTTGGGCCGCCCAGGCTTTCCGAAAGAGTTGGTTCGGAAAAGACCAAAGTTATCGTCTCGTTTATGGTGAAGCAGATGGCCTTTCAGGTCTAATCATTGATCGATTCTATGGTCCAGGAAGAGTCGTTTATGTCGTTCAACCTCATGCATCTGGGATGGATCGAAACCTAGCAAGCGTGATGACTGCGCTCAAAAAGTTTTCTGAAGAAATGGGTGATCCATCAGAACGAAGTGTTGTTCTCAGACGAGATGCCTCTTCGAGAGAGCGTGAGGGGCTTGAAAAAGAGCCGACGATGCTGGTTGATCTGAACTCAGGCAAAGAGCTTTCTAATTATGAAGACTTCCGTGCGTTTCCGTTTCAGGTCTCGGGGATCATGGCGACCACCCTTGAATTGAAAACGGATTTGATCACTGGCCAGAAAACAGGATTCTTCTTTGATCAACTTCAGAACATTCGCCTGCTCGAGACGATCTTGCTTCGCAAGCTTCGTTATGATCGCGGTGCAAGTCCCACGAAGAAGGCAGAGGGATACCGAGTGCTTGATCTTTGTTCTTATGTGGGCCAGTGGAGTCTTCATTTGATGCAGACCTTAGTGGAGCGCGAGCAATTGCCAGCCGACTTTACTTGCGTGGATGCCTCAGAAGCAGCGCTCAAGATTGCGAAAGATAACTTGGAATCGTTTGCGAACAAAAATAAAGTGAGTGCTGATATTAAAGTTCACACGGTGAAGGCAGATGTCCTTGAGCCAATGACGATGCTGAAAAATCAAGGATTCGACTTGGTCATTGCAGACCCTCCAGCCTTTATTAAAAGTCGGAAGAGCATTTCTCAAGGCAAGCAAGCGTATGCAAATTTGTTCCAAACAGCCATTGAGAAGACCAAGCCAGGGGGGTTAGTGGTGTGCTGCTCATGCTCACAGCTTCTCTCTCATGAAGACTTCGTAGAGGTCCTCGGAAAAGCTTCTCGCAGGTCTAAACGCCGGGTGCGTTGGTTGCTGGAGGGTTCTCCGTCATTTGATCATTTCACGAGACTCGACTTCCAAGAAGGCCACTATCTCAAATGCTTTATTGGCCAAGTGGATGAGGCCTAAGATCATTTGGTCTTGAGATAAAGGGTAATATTACTCTGCTTCCCAGTTGTTCTCGATGGATCGACTTCGACCTTGTTGTCGATGCCGTCGAGGGATCCTTTTCCCACGAGATCGGCAAGCTTGCCTTTGATGGACTCAAGATCGGTATTACCCAAAGTGAGCGGTTTTGTGGTTTCACAGACGTCCGTATTAAAGCACTCAGGATGGGCCTTGATCATTTCTGTGCCCGCGGCTTGAATGGATTGTTCAAAAGCTGAGTTCTTTTGTTCGAATTCAGCCTTGAGATCCTGAGGCGTTCTCAGTGTCTTGTTTTTTGCATCTGTACAGGAGCCATCTTTAAAGAAACGGCAAAGTCGAGTGTTAAAGCTGAGCATATTATATCCTTCGCTTCCCACTTTATACCCGCTGTCGGTAATGATTTTCTGCAGAGCCCATACCGCAGCTGCATCGGTCTGATTAAAGGGAATCGCTGGGTCCTTCTCGGTTTGTGAGAGGTGAAGAATCACGGCTGATGCGGAATCGTTATTCAGTCGAAGTTTTTTGTAGTGGGGCTCTTTTTCACTCAATAAATTGATCCGGGTTAGATCTTGAGTCATCCCGTATTTAGTGTAAAGCTCTGTAACGGCTTTCTTCAATTC
>CAIOKW010000208.1 GCA_903858975.1 Oligoflexia bacterium
CTTCCTGAAGCAATACTTCTTCAACTCATTTCTCAAGAAGATGAAGCGATCAAAAAGCTTCTCCGCCTTGAAAGTGAGTCTGGGGTAACGGTAGACGAGTTAAAGCGAATCAACGAAAGCCTCATGATCGGTGAGCGCAGAGCGGATGTCGCAAAAAGCGAGCTCGTGGAAGCAAACTTACGTCTCGTGGTTTCGATTGCAAAGAAATACACGAACCGCGGACTTCAGTTCTTGGATTTGATTCAAGAAGGAAACATTGGTCTCATGAAGGCGGTGGATAAGTTCGAGTATCGCCGCGGTTACAAGTTCTCAACTTATGCGACTTGGTGGATTCGTCAGGCGATCACGCGCGCAATCGCGGATCAGGCCCGTACGATTCGTATTCCAGTTCACATGATTGAAACGATTAACAAGCTCGTTCGGACTTCACGCATGCTCATGCAACAGTTGGGTCGTGAGCCGCAGCCTGAAGAAATCGCCGTGAAAATGGAAATGCCGGTCGATAAGGTACGTAAAGTGCTGAAGATCGCAAAAGAGCCAATCTCTCTTGAGACTCCGATCGGGGAAGAAGAAGATTCTTCACTCGGAGATTTCATCGAAGATAAGAACATTATCAATCCATCAGAAGCCGTGATTAGCTTAAACCTCTCTGAGCAGACCCGTAAGGTTCTCTCGACATTGACTCCACGTGAAGAGAAAGTGCTTCGCATGCGCTTTGGGATTGGTGAGAAATCGGATCATACGCTTGAGGAAGTGGGACAAGACTTTTTTGTAACCCGCGAGCGGATCCGTCAGATTGAAGCGAAAGCCCTTCGTAAGCTTCGTCATCCAAGCAGAGCAAAGCTGCTGAAAGCTTTCGTAGACTGATCTGTTGAATGCCTAATCGAAATCGCAATGTGGTTCTGGGAGTAGAGTTTGAGATTTTCTTTACTCATTCTCCGGTTGCGATGTCCATTGTGGATTCGGAAGGACGCTATCTCAGGATAAATGCAGTCTATGAATCGACCTTTGGGTTCAGTAAGGCTGAGTTTCAGACCATGAGAACCGTTGATATTACACACCCTGATGATATTGCGGCGACTGATATTCATCGGAAGAGTTTATTGAGTTCATCTACCTCAGACTTACGGATGGAAAAGCGCTACATTACAAAGTTAGGCGAGGTGATTTATGGGATTGCGAACGTGGTTCCGATTCGCAATGAAGATCAGAGCTTTCGCTATTTCATCGTCACGATTCAAAATATCAATGAATTGAAAAGAGCCAACGAAACGCTGATTTCTAGCAAGGCAGAGCTTCAGGCAAAGACCCTGGCCTCGAAAGATGGCTTCTGGGACTACTGTCATGTGAGTGGTGAAGTCCGTGTCAGCGCTCGGTTTTGGGAAATGCTTGGCTATGATGAAACCGAGCGAAGTGCCCCTGATCGCCTGGTCGAGTTTATTCACGGCGATGATTTAGCCCCGCTCCTGAGCGCTTACTGGGCCCATGTTGAGAGTCGAGGTCTCACTCCCTTTAGTATGGAAGCTCGGGTTCGTCACCGAGATGGACATTTTATTTGGGTGAATTGTAGAGGCCAGGTCACCGAGTGGGGTGACATGGGCCAGCCGCTGAGAGTGATGGGTGCAAATACTGACATCACGGAATTGAAAAATGCCCAAGAATCGCTCGTGAATAGTTCTAGAATGGTTGCGCTAGGAGAGATGGCAGCCGGGATTGCGCA
>CAIOKW010000209.1 GCA_903858975.1 Oligoflexia bacterium
GAAGCTTCTTTTTTGAAGAACTTTTGGATATTTACTTTCGCCCGGACCTCACCGCCCTCAAATACCCGAACATCGCCCGTAAGCGAAGTAGAACCAAAATGTGTGAAGGGGATTCCGCGTGAGCGCAATTCACTCAAGAGCCATTCTCGCTTTTCGCTACTCACTCCCCAAACAAACCCCAAGGAAAGTGGTGTTCGAAGCGCCCTCTTAAACCACTCAACTACGCCATCCACAACCAGATCAAACCCATACTGGGCTTCTGGTGGAGCAGACCTTAAACACTGAAGCAAGCTTCGTCCGGAGGCCTCTATCGAAAACGCAAGGGACTCCCCTCGCAAGGCCTGAAGGTAAGCCATTTTCAAATTCTCAAAATAGGTCAGATTTCGAATCGAAGTTTGATCCTGAAAGCCTACGTACACTAAATCCACTACTGATGAGACTTCAGTCTTACGTGGGGACACAAAACGGGAGTCCTCAGTACTGATACTCGACGTCCAAAAATACGCGGGCGCATTCTCGTTCAGCTCCTCTAAAACTTTCATGACCGCAATCGGAGTGTCCGTAGATTCTGCCACTCTTTCAATGGCAGTTTCGAAGTCATCTCGAATACGGAGGGGTGAATCACCTTGAATTTCGCTACGCCACAATCGATTTTTCTCTGGCAATACGGCGAGGACCGTTTGCAGTCGCATAGATCCTTGCTTTGTAAAATGGTCCAATTGATGGCGACACAGTTGAAACTCGGTTTCAGTCAGAGCATCCTGATTCACGTCCGCCGACGAAAACCTCATGTCCGGCCTGAAATTCCACTCATCGCCCTGAATGAGGGGTGCTGATACTTTATCGCTCACCTCGGGGGTCCCGAAGAGTGACTCGACTGCATTCCAATCGAGATCTTGCTCCACGCCTCGTGTATTTGCTCGAAACTGCAGAAGTCGAGAGCGGCTCGCCTGTTGAGGGTTCATGAGATATTTGCCAACTTGCTCAGACTGGAAGCGTGAGTTGCGTTTAAGTTCCTCTTCCGATAACAGGGACCAGGACTCAGTGCGATCTTGAGCAAACCAATTTCTAGCAATCCACTCAAGATCCGATTGGCTTAGTTTTGCGCCTTCCACTAATAAAAGCTCGCCCGTGACTACCCGGTCTTGAGGACTCCTTCGACCCAAAATGGTTTGCATCGCATCGCAGATCACTTGAGCTTCCTCATCGTGAGCGGAAAGGCGCTTTCGCTTTTCAATTCCATGAAACACGCCCGGACGAAACGGAGACTCCTGCATTAAATCATAAAGTGTTCCGGAGGCTCCTGCGGCCGAAGGGAGAAGATCACCGGTAAACACCCAGTCCGTCACTTTGTTCTTAAAACAATGCTGAATGGCTTGGACTACTTTGTCTCGGGGGGCATCCAGCTCCATCCACACCACCTTGAGCTTTCGAATCCAGCGTACTTTATCGGCAAGACTGGAATGTAGCTCAGCAATTTTGTGATGAATGCGGCTTGCTTCGGGATCAGAAAACTCTGCTTTGAATCCGGACTCTACTCTAACAAACATTTAAGCTCTTCCTGAAAATCGGTGAATAATTTGTTGATAATCATTTTCTAGTTTGGTCTTTACTTTAGGGTCAAGCCAAGGCGCTGGCTCAACACAAAGGCGCTTCCAATCATTCATTCCAAAAGCAGTCGAATGTTTTTGCGCATGCACAACATTTTCGTACCATGAAGTCTTCTGATAAAAATCAAGGGCACTCTCCGCATGAAAAATTGAGCCCTCGGCCTCGAGATGCAGATCATCCAAAGAAAAGGCATCGACCAGAATTAATTTGCCCTGAGGATCGATAGCAAATCGAAGTCTCATGGACTCAAGCGAGAAACCCTTAATTTGATATTTTGACCAAGCCGCAATCCATGAAGCGATCAGCATGGTTTCCTGAAGCTGATCACCCGTGAATCCACTCATCGCAATTGCCTCAGACAAACCCACTCTCCTCTGATTCGGATCCTGAGGGAGTACGAGCTCAATCAATGGAAAATCCCACTTCGAACCCTTTTGAAGCGTATGAACCGAGGCAGTCTTAGGAATCGAAACTGAATCCACTTTAAGTGTTTTCAAGCTCTCTTCATTCAGCACAAAGTGGCAATGAATTTCAAAGGGCAACATTTTTGGCGACTTTAAGTTTTTCCAAAACGAAAAATCCCAAACGGCACGACCCATGACCATCGAGTGTGGAATTTTTTCTTCAGCAAAATATTCGCAAACAGGATAGAGCATCGGAAGCGGACTTAAACCTTGCTCCTCAACAGACCCCGAAATAAAAGTAGCTCCCGTGACCGGTTTCTTTTGATCGAGATTTTTAAACCGGGTCTCATCCATGACCCCTACGAAGTTGGAGCGAATCGGGAGACGCTCGACCAATTCATTGAGCATCGAACTCACGCTTCCGCCCTGAGAAACGGAGGCTCCCGCCTTTCGAAATGCGAGCGCTTCAGGTGATCGAAGAAAAGCTTTCCAGGAATCAGTTGAGCTAAATTTTTGGTTGAGTAGAGAAAATACAAATGCAGATGCACGTCCTCGATCGGTCAGGGTCTCTGGCATCTTTCCCCAATTCAAAACTGAAAAAGAGTCATTGAACTTATGTACCACCGCGGGGATGGATGCTTGATCAACGAAAGAGATGGGGCCATAGGAATCTTTAGTCACGTGACGAAGAAAGGAGTCGAGCATGACAAAAATTTATCGGTCACTGATCCATTTGCGCAAGGGGATTTAGATAGAGGCGGAAAGTTTTATCTCGGTGCCTACGAATGGCATAAACACCCTCCCCCTTTTCCTCTGCAAGCGAAGCGTAAAACTCAGGGTCAATCCACTGAAGATCAAGCACCGTGACGCCCTCATGCTTTCCAAAATCCAGGAGGACATTGGCTTCGTCGATAATACCGGTAATGGGGCTAATTGGATTTTGGCTCATAGGATACGCACCTTTTCTTCATCTAGTTTGTGTAAAAAATAAAGAGAAGGCAAGCGTCAGAATATTGACTAAACCTCGTGAACGAACCATTCGCGGTGAAATCTCAATTGAGGACCCCAGATCCCCTTCTCAGCGTTCGCCTCGCCCACTGAGACCACCATGACCACTCTAGAGCTACGCTTGAGCTTTAAAATTCTTTTAACGCGAACCTCATCAAACCCTTCCATTGGGCAAGTTGCAAAGCCCTGAGCTGAAATAGCGAGCATAAAGTTTTCAGATGCTAAGGCTGCGGATTTGATACTGACCTCTGCGTTATCCCTTGGACTCCAGGGCCTTCTCGCCATGGGTCGAAAAATCCCCATCCCATTGAACATGAGCCACTTGAGGGGTGCCAAAAACTGGAACCCATAAAGGAAGGGAATCAATTTTCCGTAATAATCGAGTGCAAATTTTGGACCCGCATTTTCGTTTAAGGTTCGAAGCATCTCCTTTTGATTTCGCCTCCAAAGCGAAGGCTCAGCAACAATCACCACCAGTTCCTGAGCGGTTCTCGCAGCACTTTGACTCAAGCAAGCTTTCACCAACGCTTCTTTTTTTTCCGCTGACTTTACCCAATAAAAACCCCAGGTCTGCATATTAGAAGAATTTGGCGCTAAGAGCGCCGCATCGAGCGCCTTCTGAATGACCTCTTCAGGCACAGCCTTGTCGGTATAAGTTCGAACACTTCGTCTCGCTTTAACTGCTTCAAAAAAATCCATACTTAGCTCCTTAGTCAGTCTGAGCTCACCACAAACGCATTACCTTTTCCATGCAAAAAAAGCCCCAAGGGACATCACCCTCGGGGCTTTTTCATGCGTTTCTTGATTGAGCTCGATTATGGATTGCTGCTCGCGTTACGGTCCCGAACTCCACGAAGGTACCCACGAATTCGTGAAGTCATAATCTTTGAATAACCTTCTTCTTTCATTTGATCGCAATATTTGACCGTGTTTTCGTTCGGGTTCTCGGAAGTCTGAGCAATCAGGCATGGAACCCAAGAAGCCACGATTCCGGCATCGGCTACTAATAACAATCCTCCACTCACCGCTCCTAAACCTGCTGCTGTAAGAATTTTACTTCCCACATTCACTGAGATCAACAGACCTGTTCCAGCGGCTACTGGCTCCCAGTCCTGCATGTCGAGTTTAGGAAATGCAGCAACCAACAATTCAATTTCAGCTGAGTTTAGTTTGTCACCACGAACAATGCGATCCGCAAGCGCTGCGGCCTGAGCTTCACCTTTATCCTTTAAGCGATTTGCAAGGTGAGCCATTAAATTAATGATCTTATTGTTTCCATTTTCATTCAGATGCTTGCGGCTTTGAAATCTTCCTGACAAATATCCGGCACCAAAAATAAAAGGCCTTGCTGCACCAATCAATCCACGATTCAAAGCAAGCCCCACCTTTGTGGCAAGCTTGCCGATTTTCGTTTGTTTTCGCTCACTCGGAGCAGCCAATTCCGCCTTCAATGAATTGAGCTCAATTTGAAAAGAATCTAGAGCGGGTAATTCCTCAGCGCTCGCAGACTCCCGAACTGTATCAATCCCCATCTGCAGCTTCTCAAGCGTCATGGAATCCGACAGGCTTTGTTCAATTTGTTCCACCTGGGCCGCTTCCTCTAAGCTCATGTTTTCGATGCTTTGATCTGCGAAGGAATTGAGGCTTGGGGATAAAAAACTGATACACAGGACAGCCAAAAGGAATTTATTCTTTTTCATCTTTTACTCCAGGGTTAGTGATTGAACTGCAATCCCTAGAGCAGTAAACGTGCCATCCCCAGAACGCTCAAGAGCTCTGGAGAGACCTTTAAATGTGTATAATCTCTAAACAGCTGTAAAAGAATCGACTAAAAATGCTACGAATTAGCGCCAGATATTCGGAATCTGTACAGCCCGGGCATCATTTCGCCCTAGGGATCCGAGCTGAAACTGATCCTCAATTAAACGTAAAACCGAGTAATGATTTACCGGTGTAGGAATTGCCGAGCCTGGAATCACATTTGCCCCCAAGAGGACGGTGTAGACTTGGTTTTTTCTAATGTAAGAGTCTGACTCATCAAAGGTAATAATAAAGAGTGTATCCTTCATCACTCGAGAATCAGAAAAGATCGCTCCAAAGGCTGAAGACAACCAATTTGACGCATAGGCAGCACTCGTATCATGCCCATCGTGATTCAGATTGGGGACATAAAGAGAATAGGTCGGAAGCGTTCCCGCTCTCAAATCAGAAGCAAAGGCTTCGGCATTCACCACTTTTGCACACTCTGAAGGATTGGACTGAACGTTAACAAAGCTGATAAAAGGAACGTGTTTTCGTGCATAGGCTCCAGACTGCATCCCTAAGAAACAATTTCCGGGATAGTCTTCTGCATAATTCTTCCAGCTGAGGCCTTTACGGGTTAGCAGAGTCCCTAGGTGATCTCCCTGAAGGTTAACCTGTCCGTCCATCAGGGTTCCGAGTGGATCGCCTGCAATCATCGCGATGTAATTGGGCTGAGAAGGGTGAGTCACTGCGGAGTAATTATTGAAAAGCGCACCTTGGCTCGCAACACTTGCAAAGTAAGGCTCCTTTAAGGCTTCGGCATACCCAGCATTCTCAAATACGATCTGCACCACTTTTTTAAAGTTTGGAGTACCGGCAAAGCATTGAGTAGAGAGCAATAAACTGAGCAGAAATTTCATAAAGGATCCCCCGTTTTGAATGCCTGGACCATACCTGTGTGCGCCGCGAAGCGCAATCAATTCCTACTTGCCCCCGATGCGATCTAAGCCACCCATATACGGCTGGAGGGCCTTAGGAACCCTGATCGCGCCATTCGCGAGCTGGTGGTTCTCGATCAATGGGATCAAAATTCGGGGTGTCGCCACCGCCGTATTATTTAAGGTATGGATATACTTAACTTTATCATCTTTATCTCGGTACCTTAGGTTTGCACGGCGAGCCTGCCAGTCATGAAGGCTTGAGCAAGAGTGGGTCTCACGATAGCGCTTTTCAGACGGAACCCAGCACTCTAAATCATGCATTCGGTATTTCCCTGCGCCCATGTCGCCCGTACACACTTCAATAATTCGGTACGGGAGTTCAAAGGCTTGCACAATCTCTTCTGAAGTTTTGAGGAGCTCTTGATGCCAGTACTCTGATTCAGCAGCATCATTTCGGCAGAATACAAACTGCTCAACTTTGTTAAATTGGTGAACTCGCATGAGTCCACGAACATCCTTACCCGCACTTCCCGCCTCACGTCTAAAGCACGGAGAAAACGCACCAATTCGCTTTGGAATCTCGCTTTCCGCCATGATCTCTCCGCTGTAAAGCGAAGTCACCGGAACTTCGGCAGTACCTGATAAGTAAAGATCGTCTTCCTTTAAATGATAAACTTGTTCGCGGCCGGCTGGAAAATGGCCCGTTCCAAAAAGTGCCGCCTCGCGGACCATCGCGGGCACGGTAATGATCTGTGAACCTTTTTTAGCCAAGAAATCGAGTGCAAAGCGAATCACTGCGAATTCATAAAGTGCGAGTTCGTTCTTAAGAGCAATCATTCGAGAGCCTGAAACTTGAGCCATGCGCTCAAACTCAGCCCATTGATTTTGAAGAATCACATCGACATGGTCTTTGAAAGCGAAATCAAATTGTGGCGGGGTTCCACCCAACTTGCGCTCCACATTTTCTGAATCATCGCGTCCGACAGGAACATCAGCCGCAGGAACCAAGGGAGAAAGCCATAAAAGCTGTTTCAAGGCTTCTTCTTTTACCAAAACTTCGGGCTCGAGTTTTGAGATCTCTTGCCCGATCGCGCGTCCTCGCTCAATTAATCCGGGACGCTCCTCAGGTGCTGCCTTCGGCATTTTTTTCGCATTTGAATTTTTTTCTTCCTGAAGGGCTTGAAGCTTCTTTTTGTATTCGAGCACTTCCCCGTCCAATTGGAGGAGTTCATCCAGGTTCAAATTCACGCGTTTATTGATAATGGCCTGGCGAACAGCGTCAGCGTTCTCACGAATGTATCTCAGTTCTAGCATGAGAAAAGTCTAGCCCTTTCAGGCGGGCCTGATCAACCGAATTTACTTCTGTTGAGACTGAATCCAGGCCTCAATTGCCGGAAGATCCTCAGGTCTTGCCTCTAATGCCCACGTCCCCTGGGGATAGGCGACACAGGCGACCCCCAATTCACATTTTCCAAGGCATCCTGACTTGTTGACGCGAACCTTCCCTTTCAAGCCCGCTTCGGGTGACTTGATCCAGGTCTTTAAATGATCCACGATTTCCTGCCCCCCTTTAGGGCCGCAGCTCTGCCCTTTTTCTTTGGTATTAGTACAAACCAGAATATGGAGGTCGTAGGACTCGGTTTCAAATTTCATGTTCTTGCTCCCTTTAGAATCTCTAATACCGTTTCTATTTCAATTTCATTGCAAAAGGCATGAACTGAAAAGCGAATAAAATCGCCTCGTTTCACCACTGCAATTTTACGTTCCTGGCATACTTTCAAAAACTGAAGTTCAAGCTTGGGTTCTAGACGAATGCTCGTGATCCCCCCTGCCTGATTGAAGGGGGTGACAAGGACATGTCCCAGGTTTTGAATTCCCGATCGAAGGATTCTGGAGAGTCGCGTGATCTCGGACTGAATTTGATCCACACCGGTTTCCTGAATCAGTTGCAAAGCGGAATCCAAAGCAAACAAAGGTACAAAACCAAATCCACCCGGTTCAAATTTTCGTGCGGAGGACTCCATGCGCGCCTCAGGATCTGCAAAGGTTCCAAAACGATTGAAGGTTCCGCCTCCCACCTGAATCGGAGTAAGCAGATCTAAAAATTCAGGTTTCGAAGCCAAAAACCCTTGCCCATTCAAAGAGGAAATCCATTTATGAGATCCACCCACTACAAAATCAACGGGTAGGTCCGAAAACGAGAACGGCATTTGTCCTAAGCCCTGAATTCCATCGACCACTAAAAACGCTCCGACCGAATGACAATGATTTCCGAGCGTTTCAAGATCCAAAATCGCACCTGTTTGAAACTGAACCCACGAAACGGCTACCAGTTTCACCCCGGGTTGAATGGCGCTCATGAGCTGATCAAGAGGGACTTCCCGATTGGGGCCGGACTGAACCACGATCAGTTTTGCACCCGCTCGCTCACAGGCTAATTTCCAGGGATAAAAATTGGATGCGTACTCTTGATCTAGCGTCACGACTGAATCAGAAGACTGAAGCGGGAATCCAAAGGCCGCCTGAGAAAGTGCAATCGCACAGTTTTGAGTGAGCCCCACAAAGCGCGCCTCAGTGCCTAAGAAATTTGCAATTCGCAAACGAGCTTCGCGAAGTTCAGTAAGCAATTCTGAGTCGCCGAGCGAGCCCAGCTCCTGATGAATCTTAAGTGTCCGCTCGACTCGATTGGAAACCCGATTTGAAATGGGAGAAAGCCCCGCATTATTGAAATGAATGCCCTGACGTTTTTCAAATTCTAACTTAAAAAGACTAAGAGGACTCATCACCAAATCTCCTTTGGCGCCTCAATGCGGGCAAGTTGTCTCTCAAGATCGGACGTGAGCTCATCCCAATATCGAGGAGATTCGAAGTGAGGAAATGCACGCTGAAACGCTGGATCTTCATAGCGTTTTGCAATCCAGGTTGCATAATGAATCATGCGGAGGGCTCTTAAGCTTTCCACCATTTTTAAGCTCCCGCGGGGGAGATCTCTCATTTGCTGATAGCCTTCTACTAAGTGCATGAGCGACTCAGGATCGGGGGCCAATAGCCAAAGATCTTGTATCGGGGGACCCATCACCATGTCATCAAAATCGATAAAAAATGGACCGGTCTTCTCATTCCAAAGAATATTTCCAGCATGACAGTCTCCATGAATCCGCTGAATCACCTGCCCCTGAAAGAGCGGCTTTGCTTGAGCGAGGATGGTTCGAACCACCGATTCAAAACGCGGCTCTGCTGAGGGGCTCACAATTTGATCCTTCAGTAGAAACTCAAGGGAAGCCTCACCGTAAACCTCCGGGGTTAATTTCACCCGAGTCTTCGCTTCTCTCTGAACGCCTACCCCGTGCATTCGCGCAATCAGTCGCCCCAGTTGCTCTAGTTTCTCCGGTGGCAAATCTTCGGGTTGGCGCCCCCCCACTTTTGGATAAACACAATAAAAGAGACCATCCTCTGTTTTACGAAGCGTATCTCGTTCTTTCTGAAAAAAATCGGGAACCACCACTGGAATCTCGGCGTCCCGAATATCGAGCATAAAATCATGTTCTTCCTGAATTTGGGCCTCACTCCAGCGCCCCGGCCGGTAGAACTTCGCGACCTTCCTTACCCGATCTTCAAACTCAACCTCATAGACTCGGTTCTCAAAGCTCGCGAGCGGCTGGCAATAGCCCGTACAGCGCTCTTCTTGCCCCAGAATCGGGTTTTTCTCGAGCGCATCCATGACCCGGTCGGGAGTTAAATTAAAAAAATACTGGGTTGGCCCATCGCCCCAACTGAGTTGACTCATACAATATTCTTAACATTGAGTTTGAGAGCTTACCTTAAGTTTGTTAATAAACTCCCCATGGAACAGACTGCCAAGGCCCCCGTCGGACGCTCTCCCTTACTCGTCATCTTCACAACTGTCTTCTTGGATCTGGTCGGATTTGGAATCATCATCCCCTTAGTCGGGATCTATGGGCGTCATTATGGCGCAACTGGCCTTCAGCTTGCTGTTTTGGGTTCCATTTACTCTCTCATGCAATTCTTTTTTTCACCTATCTGGGGACGCATGTCGGATCGCTTGGGACGCCGTCCGATTCTCCTGATGTCGCTCGTGGGCTCTACCCTTTCCTATTTCCTTTTCGCTTTTGCGAATTCACTGCCCCTGATTATTGTTTCCCGCGCTTTAGCCGGAATTTTTGCCGCCAATATTTCTACCGCTCAAGCCTACATCGCGGACGTGACCGAACAAAAAGACCGCGCCAAGGGCATGGGGCTCATAGGAGCCGCCTTCGGAATTGGCTTCACGCTCGGGCCTCCCATCGGAGGAATTTCAACTGCAAAACTCGGGATGAGTGCGCCCGGAATCATTGCGGGAACATTTTGCGGATTGAACCTGATCCTTGCCTATTTCAGACTGAAAGAAAGCCTCCCTGAGGCCGTGAGACTCAAAAACCAAAGCGAAAAAAAGCAACATGCCCGAATTGCACAACTTGAAACTCTAAAACGAGTCATGGCAGATCGCAGTTTACTTCTGCCAGTCGTCTCCACTTTTTTTGCAACCTTTGCGTTTTCAAACCTAGAACAAGTTTTCTCGCTCCTCATCCAAAAACGTTTTGAACTCGGAACTGAAACGGCCGCATATCGAACCGGAATGGTTCTGATGTGGTCAGGAATCTTAGGTGCGATCATCCAAGGCGGACTCATTCGTAAATGGGTTCCTAAATACGGAGAAGTGAAGCTCCTGATCACGGGCTTCTTTATTCAAGGAATCGCGATGATCCTCTTTGCCCATAGCCCAAGTTACAAAATGTTTTTCATCAGTGCGATCCCACTGGCTTTGGGTTCAGGCCTCATCAACCCAACACTTGCAGCTCTGGTCTCAAAACGCTCAGGTGCCGCTGAACAAGGGGCCGTCATTGGGTTAAAAGAAGGCATGAGTTCACTTGCTCGAATTTGTGGACCTTTTTGCGGAATTATGGCTTTCTCATTCCAAATGGAGTTTCCGTTTTATATCGGATCCACTACCGTGATTCTCCTCGCTCTTTTTTGGTTAAATCGCGAAGGCTTTGGAACCCTGAAAGTTAGCGAGAACTAAGATAAGCTTGAACGATCTCTTCAGGGGAAACCGTTGCCGTTCCACGCTTGCTGACCTCGACTCCTGCTGCAAGATTTGAAACAAAAGCGGCCTCTTCGAGCTTTGCGCCCGTTGCCAGTGAAAGTGCGAGCACGGAAATCACCGTGTCTCCTGCACCCGAGACGTCATAAACCTCACGAGCAAAAGTTGGAATCAAAATGGGTTTCGCTTTGGCGCCTTTAAAGATCGCCATTCCTTCCTTACCCAAAGTGATGATGAGACTTACGGACTTGGTCATCTTGATGATCTTTTGTCCAACTTCAATCAATGACTTTTCATCGAGGATCTTCTGCCCCGCAAGTGCTTCTGCTTCCTTCTTATTCGGGGTCAGCAAGGTTGCTCCCGCATACCAATGAGCAGGAGTCTTTAAGTGCGGATCCACGAGAACAGGAATCTTCTTCTTATTGGCTGCTGCAATTACGGTTTTCATCATGGACTCGCTGAGAAGACCTTTTGCGTAGTCTTCAATAATGAGTGCATCTGAGGTCTTAATGCTCTTTAAGACTTCGTCCAAAACGTTTTTCTGAACCTGACTTGAAAGTGCATGAGTATTTTCATAATCCACGCGAAGCACCTGTTGCGTCTCGGCTACTATCCGTTCTTTTAAAATGGTTCGCCGACTTCCATCAACAACAAGGGATTGCACCGAAAGGCGCTTTTCTTTTAGAAGTGCACTTAAATCTTGCGCATCCTTGTCTCGGCCGACTACGCCGGTCAATTCGGCTTTTCCACCGAGCGCAATAATGTTATCTGCAACGTTGGCTGCAAGTCCTAATTTTAAACTCTCACTCTGAACGAAAACAATCGGTACTGGCGCCTCAGGTGAAATGCGCTCGACGGTTCCGTGAGTATACCGGTCAATTCCGACGTCTCCTAAAACAGAGATCTTTGTTTTCTTAAACTTTGAGAGAAGGGACAAGAGAGCTTCTTCGGGTATCGTTACAGGATTCGCGGTTGATTTCATGAACTCAGTTTCTCCAAGGTGATGACTGCGGATGCGGCTTCAAATAAATCCATACAATCATAATACCGACATTTCTCGCCTGCACAGCGAAATTTTTCTGGGCAGGAAACCTGAGGAACCCAGACAGAACGACGAATCACTAAGGGCCCCCAACGCTTTTCAGACAAAACAAATAGAGGTGGAAATATTGCAAGCACCGGAGTGCCCACTGCCGCTGCCAAATGTAAAGGTCCCGTTCCATGGGCAACCACAGCACGGGCTAAACGGTAAACCTCGGCCAAACCACCTAGCCCCAAACCCTGCGAACCGCCCAAAAGCAAAACGCCGGGAACAGCCCGTTGAAACTCCTCTAACAATGCAGCCTCGGCGGGACCTCCGGAAATCACCACTTTTTCTCCCCGCTGAATCAGTGCTTGCGCCAAGGCCTGAAGCTTTGCTTGCTTTACATAACGAGCAGACCCACTCGAGCCGGGATGGATGACCGTGAACTGTTTTCGAGCAAGTCCTGAGTGCTCCAGATATTCTTGGGCTCGAAGCTTTGATTCGACCGATGTACTCACCCACGCCTGAGGTAAACCGTCGACCGATGGTGAAGGGGTTTGTGGAATCACTAAATCTAAATTGTATTCTGCCTCATGCATCACGCAGCGGGATCTTCTTTGAAGTCTGCCCTGATTAAAAAGAAAAAAGGATCGAAGCGAAGAATAAGGACCTACCCGTTTAAGAATCCCGGCACGCTTTACCGCTCTAGAAACCTTGGATTCATCTCGAAGAACATAGGCGAGATCAAACTGATAGGCTTTCAAACGCTCCGACAAATCCGCCAGGGATTCAGATGGATCAAATTCAATCAACTCGACTTCTGAGCCAAACTGGAGGACCGGCATCCAGTATTTTTGAACTAAAAAATATACTTTCGCCTCAGGAAATAATTCCCGGACTTTAACGAGCACTGGAGTAGACAGAATCACATCCCCCAGACGATCGGTTCGCGTCACGAGAATCCGCATTCCTCAGCCCTTAGCCTCAAGCTCTAACTTTCGAACTTTGATTTTTTCGACCATTAAACTCACCACTTCATCCAATGTATGGGTTGTCGTATCAATCTCAATCGCATCATCGGCCTTTTTCAAGGGTGCGATGGAGCGTGTAGAATCTCCATTGTCACGAGCCCTAATCTGCTCGCGAAGTTCTTCATAGGAAATGGTGTCGCTGTCTTGGGCCTCAAGCTCGGCAAGCCTGCGCTTTGCGCGCTCATCAATACTTGCGGTTAGAAAAAATTTAATCGTAGCATCTGGAAAAATAACAGTTCCAATATCTCGCCCTTCAAGAATCGATGGCGCCTGCAGTCCCAAATTTCGTTGAAGGCCCTTCAATGCAGCTCTCACTCCAGGAATGGCGGATACTTTAGAAGCCATCATGCTCATGTCAGGAGTTCTTAACTGTGAAGTCACATCCTTGCCGTTCACATAGAGTCGGTTCTTCGGATTCTTCTCCTTCACTCGCTTAAACTCAAATTGGGCTTTTTCAGCAATACGAGTAATGGCCGCATGATCGGCATCTTCAAACTCGAGCGTGAACCCCGCTTCAGTCGCCAAATACGCCACTGCACGGTAGAGCGCTCCGGTATCCACATGAATTAAATTAAGAACGTCCGCGATCCGCTTAGTTGCAGAACTCTTACCAGTTCCTGCGGGTCCATCCACCGCTACGACAAAAGGGTTTAGCATCCAAAAAGGATAGCATGAAATCAGGCCTTTTTATTCTTTTTTAGCTTTAAAAACGTACGGATTGCGATCTTATTCTGGGCTTCCGTTCCAATGGTCACCCGGAGAAAGTCGGGCATCCCATAATTGGCAACCGGTCTAAAAATTACACCCATTTTAAGGCATTCTTCAAAAACCTCGGCCCCAGACAATCCAAAACCTTGGCGCGTATTAATCAATAGAAAATTCCCCTGAGAGGGCAAGTACGGAACCTTCAACTCATCAAAAGCTTTCCGCATTTTCTTCATGCCGACCTTGTTCACTTGAATCGATTTTTTTACAAACGCTTTATCCGAAAGCGCGGCTTTTGCACCCACGAGCCCAACGCTCGAAACATTAAAGGGCATCCTCACTTTTTGAACGTACTTGGCAAGCTCAGGGCGCATGACCCCGTAACCTACCCGCAAGCCCCCGAGCCCATAAATTTTTGAAAAAGTTTTCAAAACCGAAACATTTGAAAACCGACGATAAAGAACTATTGGATCCGGAAGGTCTTTAGCGGTCACATACTCCCAGTAAGCATAATCTAAAATCACATGGACGGATCCATTTCTGATCTTTTCAACTGCAGCAAGGAAAGGAACTAACTCTGATTCTGTGAGGTAAGTTCCAGTAGGATTATTGGGATTAGGAATCGCAACCAGCTTCACTCTTGGGTTCTTTTTGATTTGCTCGAGCATCGCTTGCAGGTCAAAACGATAGTCCTGAGTCATTCGGGTAAAAATCGTATCGACACCTTGGATCCGAGCCGAAATCGGATAGGCAGCAAACACACCGTCGCTGGCCACCATAAAATCCCCGGGCACACAAAACGTACGGATGAGGAGTTCAATGACTTCGTTCGAGCCATTGCCTAGGATCACCTCATCAAAAGACACCTTTTCCAATTTCGCGAGCGTCGTACGCAGGTGATATCCACTGGCATCTGGATAAAGCTGAAGATCCTTCATTGCCCCCTTCATGGCAGCAATGGCTTTCGGAGATGGCCCGAGTGGGTTTTCATTAGACGCGAGCTTAATCACTCGCTTTACCCCATATTCACGCTGGGTCTCTTCAATAGGTTTACCCGCAATATAGGGTTTTAATTGTTCAATGTAAGTTGGAAATTCAATTGCCATAAGGAGCTTCCTTTAAATAACCGGTCTGACCTTTACGGCTGCACGGTTGACGCTTTGATATTCTTCTTTAAATCGACTGAGCAAATAGTCTGCAAATTCTTGTATCTGCTGTTCTGAAAAAATTTCTCCGAGACCGATGGCTTTTACGGGCGCTCCTTCGGAATCAATATTGAGTCCCAAGTGCAATAACACCGACACGGGAGATGCCGTAACGATGGACACGCTGAGCTTCCGGCCTTCAATAAAAAGATCATCACCTGTGCGCTCTGCCTTGATTCCGGCATTCAATAAATAAGCAAGCGCCTCACTCACGATCAGTCGCTGAATCCAGATTCCCTCTTTTAAAGTGATCCCAAAAAACTCACCTAAAAAATGGAGCATTTCTTTGGCGCGGATAAAATCATTCTGTAAGCGATCTTCCCAATCAACCAGATGATCTGTCTTGACCTCGCAGGCGCCCCTAAAACAGAGGAGCGCTGAGCCCTCAATTCTGTATTTCGACAGTATAAAGTGAGGCCTTAATTCAGGACCAAAATAGGTAAATTTTTCTTTTGCAAAATGAGTCTCGAGCATTAAGCCCCCCCGCTCGTAGCACGAATAAAGCGCTTGCAGGATTCGCACTCACCACACATTTTTTCACCACCATGATAACAAGACCAGACATACTCAAACGGGAACTTTTTCGGAAGATTGCGAAGCGACTGCACGATTTCATTTTTGACCATCATGTCCGTATAGCAAGCAAGCTTCACTCTTCCATTGGTGGAGTATTTTAAGGATAAGTTTGAAACTCCTAAGAACTGTGAGGAATTGTCTGGAAAAGTCGCCGCTTCTTCCTTATTGAATCCAACTATCACCTGCTGAGCTCCCATGCTCTCTGCAATGGCGGCAGCGGCATTGATGAATAACCCGTTGCGATTCGGAACCCACACTTGCTTTGCTGTGGCCTCTGCCGTTTTCTGGTCATCCAATTTTGCGGAATCCATCTTAGGAACTTCGATCATGCTGGAAGTCAGTGCACTGCCCCCCAGCGCACCTAGCCACTTCAAATCCAAGATTTGGTGGGCAATACCATAATGTTGCGCAAATAAAGCTGCAGCTCTGATCTCAGCACTGGCCGCTCTTTGGCCATAGTCGATCGTCAACGCTAGCACTGGCAGATCAAAGTAATCTGCAAAGGCGAGATTGGCACTGCTATCTAATCCGCCTGAAAGCAAAATCAGCGATTTTAAACGTGAGTTTTCCACCTCTTCAACTTAGTTTTAGTTTGAAAAGCGCGCAATCCCTTTGATGGGTAACTTGGTGCGTTAAGTGCTATTTTCTTTAGATTAACTTCTTCGACTTAAAGAGCTTCATCGCCGATTCATTCGCATACACGTTTGGAACGAAATTGATGTAGTTCGAGAGGCGTTTCACAATGGAGTTTTCCACCTCAATTAACAACTTCACTCCCGCTCGCTTGGTGACAATCTTCACGGGCTCCAGCTCCATGTAAAGAGGGCCCTTCCGTTCTTTTTTATTTAACTTTTCACGAGAGGCAGTAAACGCAATGTCTTTATTAGGGACATCGGCAATGATCCACTCTTTCCCGGTTCCATATTTCTCAATCACGTCCTCAAAATCTCCGACAATGGCACGAATCCGCTTTACTCGCTTTTCCCGCTCCTTCTCGGATCCGGTTGCTTCAAGGATTCTATGCTCGAACTCAGGATGATGGACAGTTTTGGGCGCCTTTCGGTAGAGGAGCATCTCGATCCACTCATTCGTGTGCGGATCTTCCGTTAACCCCAAATGCCGAACTTCCTGACAGCGATTGATGAAGTAAACATCATTCCACCAAAAGAAGCGCTCGTCTCGATCTTCAATCATTTGCAAAAGATCATGGAATTGATGGATTAAGTCTTCCTGCAAAAACTTCTCTGCAATATGTGTCGAGATCACATCGAACTTAGAGGATTGCGGGTTTTTAATGACCTGAGAATACCAGTTGAACCGAGCAATCAAGAAATCCTCCACTGCTCGCATCGCATTCTCTCTGACCCCAAACCCAACTTGCCCTCGACCAATATCAAAAGTGGTGAGATTCGCTAAAATATAGTCCCGGTCAAACTGGCCGTACTGAATCCCGGTATAGTAAGAATCACGAAGCAAGTAATCCATGCGATCTGCATCGAGATCCGAGTGCATCAACTGATTTGCGATCATGTACGGCGACTCGCCCTTAATGATTTTAGAAATCATCGCCACATCAAATCCATAGTCCTCAAGGATACGAGTAATCCCACCCTCATATCGGGTATTCTTAATAATAAACGCACCCAAGTGTTCATGGTTGTTGGAAAGGGTTTTCGCCCTCTTCGGAAGCCTCCGCTCATCATTCCCGTGCCTCATATAGGCATATTCAACGGTATGGGAAAACGGAAAAGTACCAATGTCATGCATGAGCGCCGAAATCCTGAGACTCTTATGCAACATTGCAGCCGGAGAAGTGGCTTTTGCATCAAAGAGTTCATGATCCGGAACCGCGAGCCCGAGCGCCCGAAGCATCTGATCCATCGAGTGCATCACGCCGATCGTGTGTGCAAAACGATTGTGCTCAGCTCCAGGAAAAATGTAATTTGCAAAACTCAGCTGTTTAATCCAACGGAGTCTTTGGAAAAAAGGAGAGTTAATGATTTGCTCTTCCCACTCGGTGATTGGAATAAAGCCATACAACACATCGTAAAGAACACTGCGCTTCAACGGAGGACTCCTTGGTTCTGGCCCCAATCCAGATGGGACTCTTCTATTTTATCTTAGTTTTTAGGGACCTGCACCTTGCATTTCAACCTGAGGGCCGATAGATGTAAATGCCATGGACCCACAGCAATCCGTAAGTCTTCGCCCGGCGACCCCTGATGATCTTGAGCAGATCCTTGAAATTGAGGGGAAAAGCTATCCTGAGCCCTGGAGTCGCGAGCACTTCACCATCGAGATGCAGACTCCTCATTCTCGATTCCTCGTGCTCACCGATGATGAAACGGATTCCGTTGTGCTGGGATACCTGATTTACTGGATTCAAGCAGAAGGAGTCTCACTTTTAAACATCTCCACCCATCCCAAATGGCGTGGCCTCGGCTTCAGCAAAAAAATGATTCAAGCCATGATCAATGAAACCGTTCGTGAAGAAATTCCAAAGATTATATTGGAAGTCCGGGCAAGTAATCGTGTCGCGATCCGCCTCTACCTTCAATCAGGATTCAAGAAAACTCACGAACGCAAAAACTTCTATAAAGATGGTGAGTCTGCAGTCGTCATGGAAATGAAGACCAGCGATATCGATACCCTTATACAGTAATCTAATCCCGATTACAGCCCTTGCGCATGACAAAGTGTGACGGGGCTTGATAAAGCGAAGCACATCCCTTGAGGTCGCGTGTGCGGTTGAAATTTAACTTTAGAATGGCAAAATCCTTTACAGGAATATCTTGCGATCCTTTCTTGCCGATATAGGAGAAGCGTATTTCTAGTAAGTCCTGGGGCACACGCTTCGCTTGAACACTCACCATTCGATCGCGAGGAAGAATTAGCTCTGGATCGAGCAAGCCGGGATCCCCAATCGAAATTGCTCGCTCAGTGAGTAGGCTTTTAACCTGGACGGACTTTAAGCACGAGGGCTCCCCCCCTTGCCAGCGTAAACCTAGAAGCTCGAGCTCCACATAATCCTTAGCAATTTGAAGATAGTCCTCGCACACCTCATCCGAAAAAACAGGTTCCACGACCACAGGGGTTTCAGCGCGATTCTCGGGGGTAGCCCATTGAAGGAGGAGAAGCAGAAAAATCATTTCCTCTCCCTCCGCATTTCATCGAGACAACATTGAGCACAGGTGCCCCCATCCATTTGAAAAGTATTCTCCGAGTGTATACGGCATTCTGGATCTTGTACCTTCGGCCGAAAAACCTTCAATGAATTCTGAACTTTTAAGGAGGCAGGCAACTTTTTAAAACCTAAACGCCCAAGCCCATCCATCAAACAGCGATGAACCGCTCGCTCTTGAAGAAGGGTGTTCCACATTCCTGTACCTTGATCCCCACCCATTAAAGAGTGCCAGGATCCATGCTTGAGCTCAGCGCGTGAGGAATCCTTAAAGGAAAGAAAAATGAGAGAAATTTGATACTGGCGTGAATCTGAAGTCCACTCTTGGCATTGTGCTTCAAGCTTCAAAAAAGCGCGATCAAGTGACCGCTCTTTTCGTATGGACGAAGTTAAATCATTTTCAAGATGGGCCTGATACGAGAATGGATCTTTGCTTACTGAATCTAGAATGATCGATTGGTTCCCAATTTTTAAAACATCTCCCGCAGTCAACTCCGAATCCATTCCCTGTAAAGTAAGGCATCGCGCAGACTCAACCAGGCCTGCACTCTTCAGAGCCCGACTGACAAATCCAGCACTTCCCTGCTTCAGCATCTCGGCCTGAAGTGCAGGCTTCATTTCTTGAGTCAATTGACAACTTCGAGTGAGGACAGCACCCGCAGCCCACGCGCCCAATGCAAGACTTCGAGAACTCTCTGTCAGGGTGCTCTCTTCCGTCGGAATAGAATTGCAGGCACTTTTCTTAAAGAACAGTGTTTCGATTTGGGATTTTAGATGACTTTTTTCGAAAGTCTCTTGTCCCCCGCAAACCGATTCACAAGCGCCATGGTCTGCCCTCGCATCCGAAAAGCTCAGTACGCTTGAAAACCACAGGAGTGTTAAAAATCGCCGTAAAAAGAGACCCATATGCCCTCTTCAGATTAACACAGACGATCACACTTTTGGCATCAAGCTTTTTGATCAGGACCGTATTCAATGGCAACTACACTAAATTCGTTTAATGCCATGGAACCCAGAGGCTCCCATTCGACCTTCTCGGTTTTAGTGGCCCCCTGTACGTCTTTAAGGGCTGGCATCAGGGACTCGATTGACTTCGGATTCGCCTTCAGACGAATCAAAGTCACGGGACGAGCAATGGACACCTTTGAGAGGGTCTTTTGTTGGTTGATCGCACTTAATGTGGCAATTGCAGCATCAAAGACGAGCGCATCGCCCGGCTTGAAAACTTCAAACTCAGCAACATTCGGATAGAGGCACTGATGGATGCTCTTTCCTTCAGTTTGGAAGGCATAACTCCAAACCTCTTCAGTCGTATACGGAAGGAAAGGAGCAAAAGCTTTTAAGAAAGTCTTCAATCCAAAACGAAGGGCATGGACTGCAGAGGCTTTTACCCGAAGTTCATCCGCCGTTGTTTTTTCTCCCCAAGTTCTAGATTTCACGAGCTCAAGATAAGAATCCGTGAAATGAGACCAAAAAAACTTTTCCATTTCCATCAATGCTTGGGCGGGCTCATAAGACTCAAATGACTTTACGGCCTCACCCACTTGAGCTTTTAGCTTCTCCAAGAATGCAAGGTCAAGCGGTTCAGTCACTTCACCTGCTTCAGCACTATTCGAAAGAACAAATTTTCCGGCATTGAACAACTTCATCGCAAGTCTTCGACCAATCTTCATGATGCCTGGATCAAAAGCAGTATCGACGCCATAACGCGCAAGCCCCGCCCAGTAGCGAACTGCATCGGCACCGAACTCTTCGATGAATTGAGAAGGCGTGACCACGTTGCCTTTTGATTTAGACATCTTTTTTCGGTCTGGATCCAATACCCATCCTGAAATCATGATGTGCTTCCATGGGATTTTCTCTTCATGCAACATCGCTTTTGCAATCGTATAGAACGCCCATGTCCGAATAATTTCGTGAGACTGAGGACGTATATCCATTGGAAAAATTTTACGGTGCCGCTCTGGATTGAGTTCCCACTGAGATCCAAGTTGAGGCGTGAGTGATGAAGTAAACCAGGTATCAAATACGTCGGCTTCACCGATGAAACCGTTCGCTTGACCGCGCTGTGATTCAGTAAACCCTTTCGGGCAATCCGACATTGGGTCCACGGGTAACTGCTCCTTTGAGGGAAGCATTGGCTTTGAAAAATCTACCGCCCCGTTCGCATCAAGAGCATACCAAACGGGGATGCTCACTCCGAAGAACCGCTGGCGACTCACGCACCAGTCGATGCTGAGGTTTTCAGTCCAATTCTTAAAGCGAGAATACATAAACTCCGGATGCCATTTCACTTGCGATCCGTATTCAATGATCTTTTCTTTTTTATCAACGAGTTTCACAAACCACTGTCTCGTAGTCATGATCTCTACGGGACGATCCCCTTTTTCATAGTACTTCACCGCATGAGAAATCGGCTTTGGAGGATTCTTCATCGCGCCTGAAGCCTGGAGTAGCTCTACCATGAGTTTTTGAGCCTGCTTAACAGTTTTCCCCTGAACCTTTTGATAGTGTTCATTGGCAAGTGCTGCATCGGAAGAAGGATAAAGTTCGGATCCGAAAGTGATCGGCTGAAGGCGACCGTCACGACCAATGATCTGACGAAGGTTTAGTTTCTGCTCTCTCCACCACTGAACATCGGTTTGGTCACCAAAGGTACAGACCATCAAGATTCCTGTCCCTTTTTCTGGATTCACCACTTCACTCGCAAAGATAGGAATGCGAACACCAAAGAGTGGGCTCACTGCAAATTTTCCAATCAAGCTTTTGTAGCGAGCATCATCTGGATGAGTGGTAATCCCCACGCACGCGGGAAGGAGTTCAGGACGAGTGGTTGCAATTGTGAACGTCCCGCCCCCTTCTACTTGAAACTCAATATCATGAAATGCTCCAGGAATTTCGCGATCCTCCAACTCAGCCTGCGCTCCCGCGGTTTGAAAATCAGTATCCCAAAGAGTGGGCGCCTCTACTTGAACCATTTCTCTTTTTGCAAAGAGATCCAGGAAACTGAGCTGCGCAATTTTTCGAGAGTTCTCGTCAATCGTTGCGTACTCGAGGCTCCAGTCCACGGAGAGGCCAATATCACTCCAAAGTTTTTTGAAAAGTTTTTCATCCTCAACTGTCAATTTGTGGCAGTGCTCAATAAAGTTTTTACGGGAAAGACTTCGCTGAGGAATTTTTTTTGCTTCAAGCTCTTTCTCTGTCATCGTCGATAGGATCGGCGGCAGATCGAGTCCTGCTTCATAAGGAACGCTCGCATCACAGCGAATATGGAAAAAGTTTTGAACTCGTCGTTCAGTCGGAAGTCCGTTGTCATCCCAGCCCATCGGGTAAAACACATTTTTCCCCTTCATGCGCTGATAGCGGGCTAAAATGTCTGCTTGGGTGTAACTAAAAATGTGCCCCACGTGAAGTGATCCTGAAACGGTGGGAGGGGGGGTATCCACTGCAAACACGGGACGAGTATCATGCTCCTGATACTGATAGGTTTTTTCTTCGGTCCATTTCCCTTGAAGCTTACTTTCGACTTGAGCGAACTCAAGACTCTTCGGAAGCGCATTAAGATCAAGACCCTGTACTTTTTGAAATGTGTTTGTGCTGTGAGACATGTGGGAAATCCTATCATCAGCCTTATTTTTACGGCAAATGAAGATCCCGTTAATGCGGTGCATAATTGCTCAATAAAGGCAGTTTGCTCGCTTTTGGTCGTTGGGTTGAAGAACTCGCTTTGCCCTTCCTTGAATTCCATCAAAGCCAATCGATGGATACATTACCGCTTGAACATAATCTTCTGGGGCTGCCGCACATCCACTTCCCGAACAAGAATGATCGACCCCCATGAGGTGTCCTAATTCATGCGTGATGATCGTCTGAAGGTCTGGAACCGGCTGACCGGATACAAAGAAATTTTGGAAATTAATTTCCATCATCCCTGCAGAGTAGATCGGGTAAACCGAACTCGATGTACTGACCGGACAGGTGCTAGTGAGCCCAATTACGGCCGAACCGTAACTCCAACCTGAAGTCACTTTGTAAATCATCAGGTGTTGAGTAAAACCGTGCTCATCAACCATTTGCTGGCTGCATATCGTTCGCGTGGTGGGATGACCACCTCCTGAACCTAAAACATCCAAACTGGAAGTGCCGGAAAGAAAAAGGGAGAAGCCCTTGGACTCTTGGAAAAACGTATTCCAAGTATCAATCGCAGCCTGCACAGAAGCTAACTCAGATGCAGAAAAGTCGACCGCTTGAACCGCAAGCGGAATAGGATGCACGGACCAGTGTCCTCGAAGGGTCATTTTCTGATCGGAGTTCAGAGCACACTCGGTTGCAATCGGCTCCACCTGTGGCGCACAGGCAAAAATCAAAAAGCAAATCAGTCCTCGAGAGAATTCCCGAAGGCGGCTCCGAATGATTTTTGTAATTGGCCCTAAACCCAATACCATACTAATCATGTCGGCTTTTTGACCCTAAAAGTTGAGTCCAATTTGATGCGGCCCGTAGAATTAATAAAGACAATTGGCCCGCTGTTGATCATTGAGCTGGATCACCCGTTTTGCGATCCCCTCATTTCCATTAAAACCGGCAGAGGGATACATCACCGCTTCATAATAACTCTCGGGAGCACTCGCGCAGGCATTGCCACTACAAGAATGATCCACGCCCAGTAAATGCCCGAGCTCATGAAGGACGATCGATTGAAGATCAGGAACCTTCTGACCCACATTAAAAAAGTTTTGAAAGTTAATCTCCATCATCCCGCCATAAAACGAAGGATAGGCTGCGTTTGCGGTTCGAGAAGGACAATTACTCGTAAGACCAATCACGCTTGAGCCGTAGGACCACCCTGAATTCACTTTATAAATCATCAATTGACGGGTGAAACCCTTAGTATTCACTGCTTGGGTACCACAAATGGTTCGCGAGGTGGGACGAGCCCCCCCGGAACTCACGACATCTAAAGAAGAACTGCCCGATAAGAAAAGGGCAAAGCCTTTTGATTCCTTAAAAAAACTATTCCAACTATCAATCGCAGACTGAAGCATCGCAAGTTCTGCAGGGGAAAAATCAACGGCCTGCACGGCGAGTGGAATCGGATGGAAAGCCCAATGCCCTTTCAGGGTCCCAGTCTGATCCGAATTGACGACACATTCAGAAGTAAAAGAACCGGTCTGGGGGGCACAGGCGAAAATGGCAAAGCACAAGAGCCCTCGAGAGATCTCTCGAAAGCAACTCCTCACGGATTGCCATTTCTGAGCGTCGTTCCACATGACCCAAATCCCCTAATACCAAGGGCTCATCTGAACCCTCTAATATTGTACTATTTTTATCGGTTATTGGGGCGCTAAAGTTAAGCGCTATTTGAAATGAATAAAAAACCATTAATTACGATGAGATACGCCCATTTTTTGAGCTTCAGAAGCGGGGATCCGCTCGACTACAATTCGATGAGGCGAGCTCAAGCAAGACGCAAGGCACAATAGCCCGGTCATGAGCAGTAAGAACACAAATTGAAACGAATGCTTTTTCGCCGACATCACCCTCTCCTGGTTAACTATTTTAACAAGAGATGTTTAAAAAATGAAAATGAAAATTTTCAGGAAGACACTTTTTTTGAAAACGCGCGCTCAATGAGCGACGGAATCTTTTGAAATTCTTTATCCCACTCCTCGGACGCGACCGATCCCCGAAATAAGAAATCCGGTTTCGCATCCGAAATCCCACAGGGGTTCACTCCAAGAAAGGCCTGAGGATTTGGAACACAGTTCATCGCAAAACCACTACTCGTGTAACCCTCACGAATTTTAATCCCGATCGAAACGAGCTTTCCTTCATCCGACCAAATCCCAAGGCGTGAGTCTTCCTCGAGATGCGCCTGCGCTTGATACTTTTGAGTGATCGGCAAAAGAAGATCAAGCATCTGGTAAACTGCTTTACGAACTCCTCTTGAGTCTCCTGTAAACTCATGAAGCGGAGTGAGTACAAACCCCACCCACTGTCCTGGGCCATGCCAGGTCTCATTCCCACCCCTTTGACCAGGAACTACATCCACGCCTTCATGTCGAAAACGATCGAAGGCCTCAGGGTCTTGATGAATCTGCCGCGCTCCGAGAGTTAAGGTCGGCGCCAACTCCGCAAATAAAATCGCACTCTCTCCCATCGGTCGAATCTTCTCGAGCACAGACTCTTGGAGAGCGATCAAATCGTTAAAGTAAAAGGGATATTCGGCAGAGTGCCGACTAATATAAACGGACCACATCGCCTTCTTGAAAATTTCCACCCGTGTGAATCGTTGCCATCGCACTATCCGTGCCGATAAACTCACTCACCTCAAGCGTACCCTTCAAGAACCCTTCCGAACGGCCTAGATAGGCCTTGGTTACCGGATCAATTATTTCCTCTCCGGGGGATAATACTTTCAAAATATCACCCGCTAAAATTCCAGAAGCCTTACCTGCGTTAATATAGACCTTGTTCCCCATGATCTTGGCGATCCGTCCTTGCCAATCCATTTTTTCCATCGAGGTGACCGCATCCGGTATGAGTTTCTGAACGGCATTATAGATCGCCTCTTTTGAAAGCTCAGCACGCGCTTCCTTATTAGCCAAAGCGTCCTCATCAAAAGCAACACGAGTGGATGCAGTAGCAGACCCTGAACGTTTATAAGAAGAAACCTCTCGACCTGAAACCACATCAAAAACTTTCATTTCAATATCGACGACGACTGCACTCTCCGCCTGACGAAGGATCCCGACTTCTTCTCGATCCTGACGGAAAGTGATTTTTGCAATACGGCCCAAGATCACGCAAGAAACACCAAAGCGGCGACCTTCGCGAACGAGCTGAGCCACTTGAACGCGGTCTCCATCAACAAAGTCTTTCGTTACACTTGAAACGGTCTTCTCTTCTGGAAATAAAACTTTGTGCCCAAGCGCAAATTCACGCTTTAATTCCTCACTCGCAAATCGCCCCAGGGATTCATCTCCCACGGGAGTGTCATTCCAAAACCCGAGCACTAATACTTTCTTCTTAGGCCCTTTTAAGTGCTCAAGCGAGGTGCCGGACTTCGATTCCTTATCGGCGTCCTGATAATACCCCGTCGGCGTATCTTCATAGAACTCGCGGTCCCGCTTGTAGTCATGCGATCTCACACAGGCCGTGAACAAAAGCGAAAAAGTTAGGGGGGCAATCAAAATCGCCCGCTTCATGAAGCTCATCTTTCATAGGTTATCACAGCATTGATTTCAAACTAGAAGAGAAAATGCGCACCCAGATTCAATCCATAGACCGAAGGGGTTGAAACCTGACCCTGAAGGTAAATGCCCACCGGTCCTAAATCAAACTCCGTACCCACTAAGTATCTCACTTGAGCCAAGGTTGGCGTCGTGCCGCTTGACGCACCATCAACGGTTGCGGTCCCCGTAAACACGGTAGACGCACCTTGCGTTCCAACGACAGGCCCCGTCGAGCCCCCGGTAAGCTTGCTCGAACCGAAATTGAAATCGACTCCCAGTCCCGTATAGAGATTCAAAAGCCCGAGTAGGCGGAACCCGGTACTGACCTCGTTGGTAAGACTGAACACACTCGAGCTCACCCCAATATCCACGTTACTATTCCAGTTCATATTCACCCCACCCCCACTCTGCGTGAGATTAAAGGGGGTCGAGTAAGTGGCATCGAAGGTGGAGTATGAGAGACCGCTTGAGATTCGGAATCCATTAAAGCGAATCAAGGGGGTCCACGATTGAGGCGAATAAAATTGATAGGAAAGCCCAAGCGATGACTGCATGGATTTGAGACTTACTCCATGCCCAATCACAGAAGAAAGATCCATTGAGTAAAAAGAGGCTGAAATCATGAGACGAGAAGGATCCAGACGAAGTGGAAGCTTAAGATTCTTTGCAGGAATACCCAAAGTAAACCCAGTTTTTGCCCCCACCCCGAGAGGAGGCAGTTGATTTTGAGGGAGCGATATTCCATTGGAAAGACTCGCACCGGATCCGAGCGCAAGCGCCATACTGCCTCCAAATCCAAATAGATATTGATCCGTTCGAGTCAAGGCACCTGGACTCAGAAAAGATCGACTCGACATCGCATTCGCATTTCCTGCCTGGGTCAGAAACTCGGACTGGTTATTTGCAGACGCAATGGACGTATTAAACTGGGACTGAATCGCATCGGCCAATGCATCCAGCTGCGCTTGAATCGCACCGCCTCCTCCTGGATAGGCTCGATTATTAATCGTGAGAGTAAATGCATTTGAAACCGCGGGAATCAAAAGGAGCAGAAGGA
>CAIOKW010000210.1 GCA_903858975.1 Oligoflexia bacterium
AACGAATGCGCAAAGCTGGTCGCATCGAAAAAAATCAGTGAAGTCATTTATCTCTCCGATAAACACCATCATTTAGAAATGAATCGAATCGCAAAGAAAATCTTTGACCTCACGGGTCTCAAGTATCGACAACTGAGCCTCACTGAGGATCTCGTTCAAAATCTTCACCACCACTTTTTAGCTTCAATTAAGGATACCTGATGTTTAAGACTCTACTTGCATCTGCTTTACTCTTGTTCACTCTTCAAGTGAATGCCGAAACGAAGATCCCTCCATTCCAGGGCGACATTCTGGACGAAACTCACACCTTCAATGCATCAGAGCTTCAAGACCTCCGAAATAAAATTCAAAAACTTCGTGTTGACCGGGGGGTATGGATGGCGGTTTATTTTGCCTCAGACCTGAAGGAAACCACCATCGAGGATTTAGCCAGTAAGACCTTCCACGATTGGAAGTTGGGCGAAAAAGATAAAAATAATGGTCTCCTCTTTATTGCCGTTCCCAAGGCTCACAAAATGCGCCTTGAAGTCGGTTACGGGCTTGAGGGAACATTGACCGATGCGTGGACCAAACGACTCCAAATGCAAATTCTGGTACCTGCATTTCAGGTGCGAAAATATTACGCGGGCCTCAGCGATACCTTAATTGAAATTGATCGCCGGTTTCAGAATCCAGGAGAAAATCCAGAACCCAAGCGTCATGTTCAAAAACAAAGATTACCTAATTTTGTGGTTCTGATCCTTTTGGCCGTCTTCTTTGGTTTCAATATCTTTTTTGCCATTCTCAGAAGACGATCGGGAGGCTACGGGGGCTATTCCTCGGGCGAATTCCCGGGTGGAGGGTATTCCTCGCGCGGCGGAGACGGCGGTTTTGGCGACGGCGGAGGAAGCTCAAGCGGGGGCGGAGATTCTGGTGGCGGCGGATCATCAAGTGACTGGTAATTTGGATCACATTTGTTAAAATCAAGAAAAGGATAAATTATGAAATCAAGCTTAATTGCAGTACTCGCAGTGGTCGGTATTTTGGTTCTCGGTGGACTTTGGTATGTGTCCGCTGGCAATAATCTCATCACCTTAGATGAGCGCGTAAACAGCGCATCTTCCCAAGTTGAAAACGTTTATCAAAGGCGCGCTGACTTGATTCCCAACCTCGTTGCGACCGTAAAAGGATATGCAAAACATGAGGCGGATGTTTTAGAGGCCGTCACTCAAGCGCGTGCCCAAGTCGGACAAGTTAAAGTGGGCGGCATCAAAACTGCCGAAGACATGGAAAAGTTTGATCGCTCACAAGGCGCCCTCAGCTCAGCGCTTTCTCGCTTGATGGTTGTGAGCGAGAAATACCCTGAGCTCAAAGCGGATAAAGGCTTCCTAGAGCTTCAAAGCCAACTCGAAGGCACTGAGAACCGAATTACAGTAGAGCGTCAGCGCTTTAATGAAACGGTGAAGGAATTCAATACTTCGATTCGAGTATTTCCAGGTTCTATCGTTGCCGGTAACAAAGGATTTAAGGAACGCCCTTATTTTCAAGCAAAAAAAGGTAGCGACGAAGCACCTAAAGTTTCCTTCTAATTTCAAATGAAGGAGCACCCAATCGTCATCATTGGCGCTGGAGTTTGCGGGCTTTCAATTGCAAAGCTCATCCAGAATCAAAATCCTGAAATCGAGCCCCTCTTGATTGAAAAATCAAGAGGGCTCGGGGGCAGAATGGCGACTCGTCGTTCCGAAAAAAGCACCTTTGATCACGGGGCCCAATTTTATCAAAAAACAGGCATGGAGTTCCTTCATGATCTCTTTTTAAAAACGGAACGGGTTCATACTTGGAGCCAGTTTCAGGGTGAGGAATGTTTTGCTTCAAACCTAGGGATGACGGATCTTGCAAAGGAACTTGCAAAAGGGCTCCTCATCAAAAAAGAGACGCGAGTCATAAAACTCACAAAACAAAATCACCTCTGGTTCTTAGAAACCGATCAAGGAGAAGCCATCTCCTCTCCTTGCGTAATCCTGACAGCCCCAGTGCCCCAAGCGCTTGAGCTCTTAGACCAAAGTGCAATCGCCTATCCTCTTGAACTGAAGTCCCTCGAATACACCATGGCGCTCGTCCTACTCTTGACCCTCAAACAAGCGGAGCCCCTGCCCACGCCTTACGTTGAACCCCTTGAATCTGACATTCTGAGTATTACCGATCAGCACCAAAAAGGAGTCTCCGCTTCTCAGGCCTGGACGGTGGTCTTCAAACACGAGTTCTCAAAAACTCATTTTGAAAACGATCCTGTAGACACACTCACCACTGCAATCGAACAAGTAAAGGCATCCTATCCTGGCATTCAAATTGAATCCTCTGAGTTAAAGAAATGGCGTTATGCCCGTCCGCTAAAAACTTGGCACTCCAGCTTTCAAGTCATTTCAAGAATACCTGATCTGATTCTTGCTGGAGATGGCTTCGGTGGTGATCGAATTGAGGGCGCATACCGCTCAGCTGAGGCTACTTTTCAGCATCTGAATTTGAAAAAAATATAATCAAAATTCATCTCAAAAAGTGCTGGGGATTTTCCGATAGATACTCAATGGATTTCTACACCAAGATCAAACATCATGCATCCATCAAGCCTCAGCACTCCTCCTCGGATGAGCGATTTTTACGTCCCGAGCTCCAAATAAGAACGGACTATCGCGGCGAAATCAACGGAATTCGGGTCAATCGAGGAACTGATATTATTGATTACGAACGAACCAACCGCAGGGCAAGCCAGGTTTTTGACGATAAAAAGGGGGAACTCCATGACTTCTTCTCAAGCTCCCGTGACTTCGCAAGCGTCATGGCAGGAAAAAAAATCCTCGACCTCGGCTGTGGTGGTGGAGCGTTGGTGACCGATCTCCGCACACTCCAGCTAGATGCCCAAGGCATTGATATTTATCTCAATGAATCGTGCAAGCGACTGAAACACTTCATTCAAGGAGATGCGTTTCAAATCCCCTTTCAGGAAGAATCTTTCGACTGCCTGACTTCAATTTTTAGTGTGTACTGTTATGAGCCCACCAGCCGAATAGAGAGACTGTTGGCCGAATCTTTTAGAGTTCTCAAACCCGGAGGACGACTCATCATTTCTGGCATTCATGAGGCCGAAAAAATATCGAAACTTCCAGAACTCTGTTCAAAGTTCAGGGGCACAGTTTTTCAATCGACTCAAACGGAGTCACTCCAGATAATCAAACGCTGCTAGCCGCAACACTTCTTATATTTCTTGCCGCTTCCGCAAATGCAAGGATCATTACGCCCAACTTTGTTTTCTGCTCGGATCGGTTCACGAATTTCTTTTCCGTCCGTATAGTACCAACACTGCTCTTTTGGAAAAAAAGTAAAGAGACTCACTTCGTGGTGAACCACTTCTTTCCCCTCACGACGATAGTGGGCCTTAAATTCAACTTCACCTTCAAGATCACCAGGTTTTCCATCACGGGTAGAAACGATTTCTAATTTTAGCCACTCTGATTCTTTTGCCCACTCTAAGGCCGCTTCTTTATCAAACGATTCACGGTGCCTTGGATCACTGGTCTGTTCTACGTAATCCACCGCATGACCAACATAGGCTGAATAGCGAGAACGCATCAGCTTTTCTGCTGTATCTGGCTTTGCTTTTCCATCATGAAAGGGCTGACAGCATTCTGAGTACTTCTTTTGGCTACCGCAAGGACAAAGAGAGTTGATGTTCATACCAAAGAGTCTAGCAGCGATTTTAAATTCGATCGACTCTTCAGTTTCATTTTATCTGCTCTTTTTAACTTTTTAATGCGGCTCTCAAGCTTGAGTGCTTTTGAATGATCCAAGCCCCCCTGCTTTAAAATGACCCGTTTAGGGGGAGATCGCCTAAAAAACTTGGCCCCCGTCTTGCCCGCTTTATGCTCCTGGAAGCGACGAGTAATATCTTTCGTAATTCCCGTATAAAGGAACCCGTTTTCAGCTTCGATCATGTAGACAAACCACTCTTCTTCCATTTACTCTCCAAACTATAGGAGAATTCAGATGGCATTTCAATGGATAGGTAAATCAAGCGACGGGAAGACCGTAATCCTAAAACGACTCGAATTAGACCATTTCCGATTCCCCGCCTACTTTAACCCCGACTGGGAGGCCGCGAACGCAGACCATGTCCGTGTGGGCGCCATTCTGGATGTGGAAACGACAGGATTGAATCACGAAACCGCAAAGGTGATCGAGATTGGAATTCGGAGTTTCAAATTCAATCGCAACACGGGTGAGATTCTAGCGCTGCTTGAGCCCTACTCGGCTTTTCAAGACCCTGGCCAGCCTCTCAGTGACGAAGTCAAAGCCCTCACCGGCCTCACCGACGAGATGTTAAAAGGCCAATCGATCAATTGGGGCCAGGTCGATGAGATGCTTTCTCGTTCTCAAATTATTGTCGCGCATAACGCTTCATTTGATCGTCCCTTTATTGATCGAGTAAGCACTATTTCTACCCAGAAAATTTGGGGATGTTCATTCAAACAAGTCGATTGGGATGCAAAAGGCTACACCTCTCAAAAACTAGATGTCCTCTCGATTTATCATGGATTCTTTACGGATGCTCACCGTGCTCTCAATGATTCAGATGCACTTTTGCATCTCTTAAGCTTTCAAGATTTAAGCACTGGAAAACCCTACTTTCAAGAACTTCTCACGGAAGCCCGGAAGACCACGGTTCAAATGGTGGCCAGTAACTCGCCCTTTGAGTCAAAAGATCACTTAAAAAATCGTAATTACCGTTGGGATCCCAACGCTAAATCTTGGTCTAAAGAAATTGAAAAACACGAGCTAACAGCGGAACTCGAGTGGCTTGAAGAGTGCGTCTATCATGGCGCATTCCGAGGGAAGCATCATGAAGTCTCTGCTGTGGATCACTTCAAGGCGAAGTCCTAATTTATGGATATTCGCAATCGTTATGTTTCAATGGACATCAATATTGAGTACTTGCTGAGTTACCTTCAAGACGAACTGAGGGATCTGAGCGATATTAGAATTCATCCGGTGGCTCCGTCTGGAACTCAAAAGAGTATTGATCTCCCACAGGACTATGATCCTAATGAAAACTCAGTCCACATTAACCGCGGAGTAAGAGTGAGAGTCAGTAGCCGAGACTACTTCTTCCCTGTTGAATGGGTGATTCAAGGAAAAATGGATCAAGTTCAAGCCCAAGCTCGAGAAATCAGAGATTTCTACCAGATGCTCAATTAGCTGTTCTCGGTGTCTTTTCGGGGAGCACGCGGTTCGATGATGAAGGACTTCTTTTCACCATTTGCGGGTGGTGTTGCAGCCTGAATCGGTTTCATCGGAGCCCGGTTGGGAGCAGCGGGGCGCGCATTTCCTTGCGGAGGGCGCTGTCCATTTGATGAAGGCCGCTGAATGGTCCGGCCAATCACCTTCTCCACTTTTTTCAGATTGATCTCATCCCGAGGAGTCACAAGACTTGTGGCCTTGCCGGAGCTTTCTGCACGACCCGTACGACCAATGCGATGGATATAATCCTCAGCATCTCTTGGGAAATCGTAGTTAATCACGTGGGCTACATCATCCACATGAATTCCGCGACCTACAACGTCAGTCGCAATCAAAACTCGATAACGACCTTCTTTAAAATCAAGAAGCGCCTGCTCTCTCACTGCTTGATCAAGATCAGAATGCAACTGAGTGGCATCTGTAAATCCGCGATTTCGAAGTGAACGCCAGAGGCGATATGCATTGTCTTTAGAGCGTGTAAAAATAAAAACCGTTCCGGGCTCTTGATCCAGAAGCTGCTCGAGCTTACGCATTTTTGCTTCTTCACTCAAGAAAATGAAATGTTGCTCAACTGTACTTGCAGCACGGGTTGGCTTTCCAATTTTTAATCGGAAGGGATTATAGGTAATTCTTTGAGCCAGCTTTTCAACCGTCGGAGAAAGGGTTGCTGAAAAGAGTAAGGTCTGACGGGTTTCTGGGGTTTCACTCAGAATGCGATTGAGCTGATCTGAGAAGCCCATATCGAGCATTCGATCCGCCTCATCTAAAACGAGTACTTCCAAGTACTCGAGCCAAATGTTTCCACGCTCCAAGTGATCGCAAATGCGTCCCGGAGTTGCGACAATGATTTGAGGATAGTTTCGAAGTGCAACTTCATCGGTTTTAAGAGGCGTTCCGCCAATCAAAGCGACTGAATTTACACCAAAGGGAGCTCCAAATTCGGCCAAAACCTTCTGGGTTTGAAGTGCGATCTCTCGGGTAGGAGCGAGCACCAGGGCATAGGTCCCATTTCGTCCAATCACTCGTTCTAAGATGGGAAATGCAAATGCGGCTGTTTTACCGGTTCCTGTTTGGGCAGAGACCACTAAATCTTCATTATTGAGGGCACGCGGGATGGAGGCTGCCTGTACGGGTGTTGGCTTATCAAAGCCTGCTTTTTCAATTAGCTCCACCAGGGGCGCTCTTAAGCCCATTTCATTCCAAGACAGGCTTTCAATTTTTGGTTCTTCGATCATTTGGCCCTGCTTTACCCTAGTTTGTCCATATATCCAAACCATTCATTGACATTATTCGTCAGGACCGATAATCTCCGCACAAAAAGTTTAATCCTAATCCCCATTTTCCCCGAGAAAAGAGTTCCTTTTGAAAAAGCCAGACGACGTTACATTTGAACAATTTGATTTTAGCCCAGAGATGAATAAAGCCATTGCTGAGCTAGGATTCACCTCACCGACCCCAATCCAAATTGAAACTCTACCGATTTTGTTGAAAAAACCGACTGATTTTCTAGGCTTAGCCGCTACCGGAACTGGAAAAACAGCCGCATTCGCAATCCCACTTCTCGAGAGCATGAAGGGCAGCCCTAAGACCGTTCAGGCCCTGATCCTTTGTCCGACGCGAGAACTCGCTAAACAAACCAGTGAACAAATCAACTTGCTTGCTCGGTACAAAAAAGTAAAAGCGCTCGCGATCTATGGGGGATCGGATTACGGCGGACAATTAAGAGCCCTGAAAGAAGGAGTTGCCATCGTGGTCGGAACTCCGGGTCGTATCATCGACCATTTGGAGCGCGGCACCCTCAATTTGAATTCACTTCAGACTGTAGTTCTCGATGAAGCGGATGAAATGATCTCCATGGGCTTTAAAGAAGAGATCGAGCTCATTTTACAAAAAGTCAGTCAGGAAGAGAAACACCAAACTTGGTTATTTTCTGCGACCATGAGCAAAGACATTCGTAGAATTGCAGATCAATTCCTCGATAACCCAAAACAAATTCAAGTGAATAAACAAGAAGGCGTTTCACGAGCAGTGAAACAGTTCTTCTATACCGTACGCGAAGAAGAAAAACTCGATGCGCTTGAAAAACTCATTGATCAGGCCCCTGAGTTTTACGGACTCATCTTTTGTCAGACGAAAGCGCTCGTGGTCGACATCACTGAAAGCTTAAGATCAAAAGGATACGCGGTCGACTGCCTCCATGGCGACATGGAACAAAATGCTCGCGAACGCACCATGAAGGCCTTCAAAGCTAAAACGGCTCGCATCCTCATCTGTACTGATGTCGCATCTCGCGGCCTCGACGTGAAAGAACTCACTCACGTAGTGAATTACTCACTTCCACGCGAACTTGACCTCTACGTTCACCGTATCGGCCGTACCGGTCGAGGTGGAGCGGAAGGGCTGGCACTCAGCTTAGTAAGCCCAAGCCACATGCACCTTGTGAGCCGTATTGAACGTGCGACCCAAAGTCGTATGACCAAAGCTCAAGTTCCAAGTGACTTTGAAGTGCTCAAAGTTCGTTTGAAAAAAGCGCTCAACACATTCTTAGAAGAACCTTCAAAAGACTCGATTGGCGTTTTGAAGCTTGCTGAAATCTTAGCCGACAGTGAATGGCCAGCAGCCCTTGAAGCGATGTCTAAAGAAGAGATCATTGCGCGTTTTCTAGCAAAATCAATCAAAGCCCCGCAACAAAAACGAACTGCCGCTCCAGGTGGATTTTCAGCTCGTTATGACCGTGGTTCTGAACGGGGTGAGCGTGGCGGTGATCGACGATATGATCGCGGTGCTTATCGCGGCGGCGAACGCGGTGGAGAGCGTGGCTCTTACCGGGGTGCAGATCGCAGTGGTGACCGTGCTCCCTTCCGTGGAGCCGATCGAAGTGCCGAAGCAGGAGCTCCTCCAAGCGGAGAACGTGGCGCATTTAAGAGTGATGATAAATTTGCAAGAAAACCTCGCAAATTTGATCGCAAGCCCTTTCAAGCGCGCTCTTAAGTTGATTTGTAGAGCTCGTTTGATAGACTCAAGTCCATGATCATTTCTGCTTTGAGTTTCTTGGTGATGACCTCTGTAAATGCGGGATCGGTGTGCCATGCCCCGGATTTTGACTCTAATCACAAGGCTCGAAATCTCAAAGACA
>CAIOKW010000211.1 GCA_903858975.1 Oligoflexia bacterium
ACTTTAAACGAACCTTTAAAGAGGCTCTTAAACGTCAAATTGCATCAGGCACCTATGATCCGGAGAATCCGATCATTGTTCCGATCAAAAAAGACATGCGCTACCGCTCTTGGAAGTCGGATGTTCAGCATGAGAATTCCGCTGTGATTATCTACATGATGGACGTATCGGGTTCCATGGGAGACGAGCAGAAAGAGATCGTCCGCACCGAAGCCTTTTGGATCAATACCTGGCTTAAGTCTCAGTACAAGGGTGTTGAAACTCGATACATCATTCATGATGCCACGGCAAAAGAAGTCGATGAAGAAACCTTCTTTCGTACACGCGAGAGCGGAGGTACTTTAATCAGTTCCGCATACAAGCTCTGTGAGCAAATCATTAATAGTGATTATCCGCCAGGGGATTGGAATATTTATCCGTTTCACTTTTCTGATGGAGATAACTGGTCTACCGAAGATACCAAGGTCTGCATTGACCTTATGAAGAATTCCTTACTCGAAAAGGTGAATGCCTTTTGTTACGGGCAAGTGGATTCTCGTTATGGTTCGGGGCAGTTCTATAAAGATCTCACAGAAGCGTTTGGTTCTGATGATGAGCATGTGATCCTTTCTCGAATTGAGAACAAGGATGGGGTGCTTCAATCCATTAAAGAATTTTTAGGGAAAGGGAAGTAAATGGGAATCCGTTCAACTCAACTTCCACTGGAGCTCGCAAAACTGCAAGAAGAGATCCGAGGCTATGCCGAGGGTTTTGGGCTCGATTTTTTTGAAACCATATTTGAAATGGTTCCATCTGACGCAATCAATGCGCTGGCTGCACAAGAAGGATTTCCGGTGCGCTACCCGCACTGGCGTTTCGGAATGAATTATGACCAGTACTCAAAAGGGTATGAGTGGGGACTCTCGAAGATCTATGAGATGGTGATCAACACCAATCCCTCATATGCCTATTTGATGAGTTCAAATTCTTATGTCGATCAAAAAATGGTCATGGCCCATGTGTACGGGCACGTCGATTTTTTCAAAAATAATTATTGGTTTTCAAAGACGAATCGAAAAATGTTAGATGCGATGGCAAATCATGCAGTCAAGATTCGCCAGTATATGGATGATTTTGGGCAAGATGAGGTCGAGGGCTTCATCGATATTTGTCTGAGTCTGGATAACTTAATTGACCCACACCTTCCGTTTGAAGCGCCTAAGGGGAGCTCCAAAGAGGAGCAAGAGCCGCGTGGACAGGATATTGGAAAGCTCAAAGTAGAGCGATCCTACATGGACAAATACATCAATCCGCCAGAATTTGTAGAAGAACAGAAAAGAAAGCTTCAGGATCAAGCAAAACAAAAACAAATGTTCCCCGCTTCTCCTGCTCGTGACCTTATGCAGTTTCTCATGCAGCATGCGCCATTGAAAGACTGGCAGGCGGATGTGATTCGAATGATTCGCGAAGAATCTTATTATTTTATTCCTCAGATGCAAACCAAGATCATGAATGAGGGTTGGGCTTCATATTGGCACTCAGAGATCATGACGAAGAAGGCGCTTAAGGATCATGAGATCATTGATTTTGCAGATCATCATGCTGGGGTGACGGCGATGTCTCCGGGTAAGATCAATCCTTATAAAATTGGAATTGAACTGTTTCGGGATATTGAAGAGCGTTGGAATAAGGGACGCTTTGGTAAAGCTTATGAGGATTGTTCAGATCTTCGAGAGCGCGCCAATTGGGATAAGAAGCTCGGACTTGGTAGACAGAAGATTTTTGAGGTACGAAAGGTATGTAATGACGTCACCTTTATTGATGAGTACCTGACCCCAGAGTTTGTAGACCGCTTTAATTTATATACCTATGAATTGAATCGACGTACGGGGCAATATGAAATCACCGATCGTAATTTTAAAACGGTGAAAGAAAAGCTTTTGACCAGCTTGACGAATCAAGGCCAACCTAACATCTCGGTTGTGGATGCGAACTTTGAGAATCGAGGAGAATTACTTCTTTCTCATAGACACCTGGGTGCCGACCTTGATCTCAAGTATGCCCGTGAAACGATGAGATCGGTTTACATGGTTTGGACTAGGCCCGTACACATCGAAACGACGGTTGAGGGGCGTAAGCGATTTTTCACTTACAATGCCAACCACGAATTTGTAGCTAAAGATTGATTTAAAATTTAGCTTTGAGTGCCGCGAGGCCGAGCTCTTTGCATGAGAAGGGCATGGGTACCCAGCTCTTTCTTCGGATGTTTACCCTTGCGCTTTTTATAGGTGCCATCTGATCTCATTTCCCATCCTTGGCGGTGGTCATCGAGCATCAGCGTGAGAAACTCATAGATGCGTTCTTTATGAACGGGATCTTCAATCGGGGCCACGGCTTCAACCCTTGCTAAAAGATTTCGATGCATCCAGTCTGCTGAACCAATAAAAACTTCACCTTGAGTGGGTTTCTTTTCACCATTTTGAAAATAGAAAACTCGTGAATGCTCAAGGAAACGTCCGATAATAGAGAAAACTCGAATATTTTCACTGAGATTTTTCACACCAGGTCGAAGACAACAAAAACCACGAACAATCAGATCCACCTGAACTCCTGCTTGAGATGCTTCATAGAGTGCATGCGAGATGTCCCGTTCATCCATACTGTTGATCTTTGCGATAATTCGAGCCGGGAGTCCTTTTTTGGCATGAGCCGTTTCACGATGAATCTTTTTTAGGAATTGATCCTTCATGGTGAGCGGAGCCACGAGAAGTTTATGATAATCCTTTTTATTCGATTTACCGGTCAAAAAGTGAAAAAGATGAACCACGTCATCCGCAATTTCTCGCTTACAAGTAAAAAGTCCGAAGTCGGTGTAAAGCCGAGCGGTGACGGAGTGATAGTTTCCGGTTCCGATATGACAATAGCTGCGCATCTCATCGCCTTCTTGTCTCACCACGAGAGTGGTTTTACAGTGGGTTTTGAGCCCAATCACTCCGTAAACGACGTGAACGCCGGCATCTTCTAAATTCTGTGCAACCAAAATGTTTTTCGCCTCATCAAAACGAGCCTTCAACTCCACTAAGCAAACGACATGCTTTCCAAGTTCAGCGGCTTTAATTAAGAGAGGAACCAGCGGGCTATCAGCCCCCACGCGATACAAGGTCATTTTGATTGCGGTGACTTTAGGGTCATTAACGGCCGCTCGAATAAAACGCTCCACTGAACTCGTAAAGCTTTCATACGGATGGTGTACTAAAATGTCATTTTGTTTAATGGCTTGGAAAATATCACGGTCCGGATCTGAGAGTGCATGCGGCGGGACTGGAATCCAAGGTTCGTATTTGAACTCAGGACGTGCAAGGTCTAAAATGGGTTTTAGGGAAGTGTATTCTAATAATCCTTCCACTCCATAGATTTGATCCTCGTCTAGGTGAAGTTCCTCACGAAGCATTTCAATCATGAGGGCGTTTCCTTTACCCCAGTATTCCAGTCGAACCACGTCTCCGAATTTCCTTTCCTTTAATTCCTCGGAAATCGATTCAAGGAGATCTTCGCTTTCATCTTCATCATGTTCGATATTCGTGTTTCGAGTTACCCTGAACGGCATGATCTCGAGGATTTCCATGCCTGGAAAAAGGGTGTCGAGGTTCGCCATGATGACTTCAAGAATGGATACATAGTGCGCGTGTTTTGGATCTTTTTTCCCGTCGATGCGAAGCCATTGAGGAAAGTAGGTCGGAACTTTTACGCGTGCGAACTGAGTTTCTTCTTCACGACCAGGGTATTTGAGACTCACGCCCAAAGAAATAGAAAGGTTGGAAACAAAGGGGAAAGGGTGTCCTGAATCGACCGCAAAAGGAGTTAATACAGGAAAAACTTGGCTTCGATAGAATTTATTTGCTCGAACTTTCTCTTCGTCAGTGAGCTTTTTCCAAGGGAGAAGAAAGATACCGTTTTTTTCAAGCGCAGGCACCAGATCCTTTCCGAAGCAATCTTGGAGACTTTCGAGCAGTGGGAGGAGGCGTTCACGAAAGCGAACTCGGGCATGAGAGTAAAGTGAGCCCATGCGCTTCATAAAATATTCATCAAGATTACTCTGAAAGATTCCTAAGAACTTGGTGCGTTCAAATAGGGGCGTACGGTCATCGAGTGCTTCGTGCAGTACTCGTGCATTAAACTCTAGCCAACTTAAGTCGCGATTAATAAAGAGGTCTTTTTCGCTCATGGTTTCTTCAATCAAAGTCGTTGTCCTTTTTCTTGTCGGTGAGAAGGCCATTGTACTTAAGGGGAGGCGCTCGGTTCCAGTCGCAGAGGGGCTCAAGTGTGCTATAATCTAAGAGAAGGAGAGCGGCGCGTTGAAAACCAGGGCAGAGAGCAAACGGAAAATTCCCATCAGTAGGCACTTTAGTACTGCTGGGGTAAATCCGCTTGATCAAATCAAGTACACCGGAGCGCGCTCATGCATTCTCGATACCGATGGGCGAGTCGTGTTTGAATTGGATGGAGTTGAGGTTCCAGAAACTTGGTCACAGCTTTCCATCGACATCCTGGTGTCGAAATATTTTAGAAAGGCCGGTGTTCCCGCCACGGGACACGAGACCTCGATTCGTCAGGTGATCAAGCGAGTGACTCACTCGATTCGACAAGCTGGAGAGCTTC
>CAIOKW010000212.1 GCA_903858975.1 Oligoflexia bacterium
AAATTACTCATGCGCTCATCCCAGGTCTGTTGGCTAACTTCTGGAACATCGCTTGAAAGGAGAATTCCTCCGGTTGCAGACTTAAGATCACTATAATTACGCTTAGGGGTTTCAGAAATCTCTTTTACAGCGGCATGGGTTGATACCCCCATGAAGACTTGCTTGATCCTCTCAGTGCTTTCGATATAGGCGCTTCTGACTTTACCTACTGCCCACATTGCATGAGGGTTCATCGGTTGAGTGATGAAAAAGAAGGTGAAAGGGCTATAGATCGCAAGCGCAATGGAGTACCCCATGTTTCCTCTGACGACTTTACCAAACCATCGGATGGGATCAATAAAGAGTGTTTCGAGAAGACCTAAGATATTACTGATGGGACGTTTGATGAAACGATAGGCCCCAGCCTTGAGATCCACCACGAAGAGGGGGAGCACGTAAACAAAAAGAATTCTCGGGTGAATGCGTTTCTTCACGCGAATGATTTCAGCTCGTTCTTCTTTTACAGACTTTAAAAGTGTTTGTCGTTCTTTCCAGGTGTAGACTGGGTCCAGTTCGATCGATAGAAGCTTTTCGTTCATGGACCTAATCGAGTTATCTTGCGCGCCTTGAGAGACCGAGAGCTCATTCCCTCTGATCTTTTGAATTTTTCTCAGGATTTGCTCAACGGTGTTCAGGGCTCGGGTATTGGCTTTCGCCTCTTTGGTTTTAGGGTATTCGAGTAATGCAAGATTATAGAGTTGATTGAGGATCGGACAATTCTCTTCAAGGAGATGTTCTGGAAGCTCAGCAAATGGCTGTGAGCTGGGTCCTTCGGAGAAAGAGTATTTTCCATCCAGTGAATAGAAGTGAGAAATCCAATTCGAGACCCCATCTAAAATCATTGACTGAATGACGAAATGATCAGATTTCGTGATGCCAAAACGGAGGTAGGCGAGCATTTTCGCTCCAGCACTATAGTTAAAACCACTGGTTCCTTGGGTGCGAAATACGGGAAGGGCTTCGATCCTTTGCTCGAGGAAACTGCATCCTCCATCAAACGCGATTTTAGTCACCGCCTCAGCGAGCGTGCGTGCGGGAGAGTTGAGTAAAGCAGAGAGCTCTTGAAGGCAGGCTTCAGTGGAATTCGGTACTGGGACTAAAGTGGGAGTGATGATTGAAGTATCGTTTTGCATAATTACTCCGATTGAAGGGAACTACCGTCAATTCCCTTCTTCATGTTGTCAAGGTCGCCCGGGCGCCAATCTCTACGAACTTGGGTGGACTCATCAAACCAGGGCGCACCGCGAGATCCTGATTCACCCTTCGCATCTCGATCAAAATCGATTGGAGAATACAGATACATCGGGGTCTTCATGATGAAACAGTAGCTCAGGTCTTGTTGGTTTACGTAGTCGGCATAAGTCTCAATGACGGGACATTCTGTCTCAGGGTAGACAAAGTACCGAGTCCACTGATGAATGCTGACAGGCTTAGAATCGTATTTGTAAAGGTCCGCTTCACTTGCCCAGCTCGGAGGCGAGAGGAAAACAGGGTCAAAGACTAAATCTTGGATGGATCCGTCGGTTACGCGAGTTGGTATCAATGTTGCTACATGAAAGCCCCAGGCATAGTTAAATTCTCGATGGTAGCGATTTGTAAAAAACAGAAACACCTTCATGGAGTTAATACCGTAATACTCAGAAAGTGAGTGAGACCAGTAATGAGCTCTTTGATAGCAGCCAGAGTGCTTAGTGAAAACTGAAGTCGGAAGCAAATCAAATACCCGCTGAGCGGCTTTCTCACTTACGAGAAGCGAAGGTTGGTATCCATTTAGGGTTTTTAGATCGGAATAAGGAACGGGGACCTCAGTTTGAGGGCTCGTGAGTTGGGCCTGTGCTTGGATTGCGAAGGCAAATACCAAGAGGATGGCGCACCAGGAGTGGGAGGATTTTGACATCATGGGGGGATTAATAAACTTACTTAATGTAATGTGTCAATGTTATTTGTTTAATAAGTTAAGGGGAGCGAGCCTGTCTAAACTTTTTACATTGAATCGTCCAATTATTTACATATTCTATATTTAAAAAGCTCTTGATTACTTTAGTCAAATCCTCTATTCTGTGTAACTTCCCAAGCGGACCCATTCTTTAAAAAGAATGAAAAAGGAGTAAGAATTGTGTTAGCCAACCGTGAATTACAGAAATCGATTGTTAGCGGCCAGCTCAATTATCAACCTAATAAGGGGTTTATCGGAAAATATGAGGTGGATGTTGCCAACTACATTTTCCGCTCAAAAGGAGTGGGCGGTTACACGCATTCCCAAGACCTAGTCAATTCGATTTTGGGTCGCAGCATTCAAGAGCACCATGGCTCGAGTCAGCGCCTCACTCGCTTTCTTAAAAAGCGGGATTTGACGTTTCAAAAGAGTGACAAAGATGGTGTTTATCGCATCTTTACGGTTCCGGTGACCACTTCAGTTGTTCCTCTTCCTAAATCTGTTTTTAATTCTGTTGAGCATGCCGCTCAAATCTTGATGGTTTCTCTTCGCAAGGTACTTCAGAGTATCTATGGCTCAAAGTCGGTCCGAGACAGTGAATTCGTAAAGTCGCTCCCAGAAGAAATTCGTGCAGCATTTCTAGATGCCACTGAAAAATCACCACACTACATTCCTCAGCTACACCATGAGAACATGCGCGAGTATCCATTCCTCGATAATGTCGGACTCGATTTGGTTTTGGTGGAAGAGTATTTTCAAAATCGTGGCCAATTGACCAATCTGATTGCCCAAGGTCGAGCAGAGGAGTTACCAGAACTCCCATTCCGGGTATTGGAACTCAATGCCGGTTCTCCATCAGGTGCCTCAAACAATTTGAATATCCTAGAAGGAATTCTACGCGAAGATGCGGCTGTTTTGGATTCTTTGGGGAAGGTAATGCCCAATGACCACTTCAAGATTTTGCGCGAGACCTATCAATCGCTCGGTGAATCTTGGACCTCACGAAAAGATGGCGTTCAAGTATTGCTTCCTCCCGGGGGCGCGAATGGTGCTTCGCCTGAGATTCATCAATTGGCGGCTTACTCAGGACTGATTTACTGTGATCCGGGCCAGCTGTTTAGTGATGAAGAGGGCTGGATCCGCCTCCGTACCGTGGATGGCACAAGTCCGGTCGTAACGTCCATCTATTCACGGGTCAACAGTGACAGTGCGCTGTTTGATCGTGAGAAGGGTGTTTTGCTTCGTGATGCGGAGAGTGGAGAGTCCATCTATTGCGTGGATATCCTGAAGCCTTGGAATAATTTGAAGCCTGAATACATTAAAGATGAAAAGGGGAATCCGGTTCCATTGGAATCCGACTACGCGATTCCAAATGCTGTGGATGCGATTGTGAACCGCAGGCTCTATATGGGCGGCTTAAATCGCCTTCTGGATAATAAAATTATTCTAGCTACCTTGACCGATTATGCCCCTGAGTTTTTCAAAGAAGAGCTCATCCGACAAGGGATCGAGCTGAATGTTCCACGCATTGCTCCCCCAGATTGTTTGCCCTCAAAAGCTGAATCTTTGGATCTGATTGAAAAGAATCCTGCTGATTGGGTGATTAAGGCCCCGAATCTTTCGGGCGGTACCGGCGTTTATATTCTGATGACTTTAGATGATAAAAAACGTCGTGAAGTGATTAAAGAAGCACGCAAAAATCCTGAGCAGTACGCTTATCAAAAAGTAGTTAAAATTGCGCGGATTCCAGTTGCCGTTCGAAATAAAGGCAATAGCAAATTCCGCTTCGCAAACCTCGCAGCCGATATTCGGATGTGGGTTTTCTACGGCGGAAATGAAACCCTTCCTCGCCTGACCCACAATGCGCTCGTTCGTTATGCACCAAAAGAAAAGGGCCCCATGAGCTCAATTGTAAATACCTCTAAAGGAGGAGGGTACGCTCCCTTCGTTGTAGTGGATGATATTGGGTGTGAAGGTTCGGTTTCAGCGCGCGAATGTGCGGCAGCTTGTGAGCCGGTCGCATTTCAAAGTGCGCTCCCTGCGTTTGTGGGTTCACAACTCGTGCAGGTGGCAAATATTGTTCATGAACTGCGAGCATTGGTGCGCGATCCAGCGGCTGAAATGTATCGGGTGTCCGGTTACCTCTATGCTCTAAAATTGCAAGTGCGTGAGATCACCTCATTCATTCATCCTCGCTGTATGGAAACCATTTATAGCATGATCGAACTGATTGAGAAGCGAGTTGATCAGAAGGGTATTGCCGCTTACTACTTAAAGATGAACTCCTATCAGGCGCGCCTCGTGTCTCTTCTTCAGTCACTAGATCGAGTGCTCAACCGAGATGTGTACATGGTGCTCGATGAATTCAATATTCTGGATCAGGATATTGTAAATCGTGGATATACCCGCGAAATGAAACGGCAGGATTTATTTAATTTTGGTCATTTGAGCTTCCTGTTGCGCCAAGTGATCGATGAGAATCCAGATCATAAACGGAATTTAAATCGTCTTCGGTCTTTAATTAAAGAGATGATTACTTCGAAATTTCCTGGCCAGAAACTGAATGTGCTCGTTCATCAGCGACTTGAGTCACTTTTGGATCAATTTAGTGATTTGGCGAGCCGCCGCTTGAAAGCCTCCGTTTATGCAACGGAGTTTGCCACTCTGTTTAACGGGAGCGAGCAACAAAGCCAGATTTTGTATCGTGAAACCTTCGTGACTCGTCATGAAGATCAAGCCCCACGTTCAGGAACAGAGTGGGAAACGGTAAACGAGCGTAAGCTTGCGGATTCTGAATTTATCGAAGCGGACATTCGTGAAGCACGCGAGGCTTGGATTAAGGTTCTGAAGCAGACGAAGGGCATGGATCGTTTCAAGCGGGAGCGGTTCTTGTCGAGTGCTCGGGTAGATCACTTTAAGAAGTACCCACGTTTAGCAGGTCTCCAGGAGCTCATTAATCGTAAAGAAAACTCGGATGTTCATGCACTCACTGCTTTGATGAGTGTGATGCCTTATGCGGCATACAACATTCGACAGTTTGCAATTGAGCAGGGAGTTTCTTTTACAGAACTGTTTTCTGAGAAGTTAAAGGCAGAGCGTATTTCAATTCTGGATCGCAAGGAGCGCATCCAGGAGAAGATCAGTCTTGATCAATTCTCGGGGGAGTGCTTTGCGCGTAAAGCATCGCCTCACGGCCTCATTTCTGAAGGGGAGCGGTTTCTTTGGGTATCTAAAGAGCAGAGCCCTATGATTCAGTTGTATACCATTGGGCATGAGTTGATTCACGCATCTCAGATTTCAGAGGTGATGGAGAAAGAGTCGAGCTCAATCAAAGAAGGGCCGATTGCCTTCGCACGATTCCTCAATTACTACGGGAATTTCTTGTCTTTGGCTGCTAACACGCTGGATGCTCCTCAGTGGGATCTTGCGCATAGCCGAACCCCACTCTACGGAGCGGTCGATCGCATGGTGAGCCAGTTCTTTACTCCTGTGATTCAAGACGTGAGGGAAGGTGTTTCTCGCAATGCCTCTGTTTACAATCAAAAGCTCGAAAAGTACGGTTCTCTCTTTGGGTATATGATGCCCGTGAGCAATGTAGTACGGGTGAAAGCACTACGAGAAGTGATTCCCGCACTTGAAAATGCAAAGAACATTATCTTTGCAAAAGAGTGTGGATTAGAAATCGCTCAAGACGAAGTGCGATCTGCTCTGCCGACCGCAAATCGTATCCAAGTGGCGCGTTACCGCCCACTGATTACGGAGGCTGCAAAAAGTTGGAAGCTTGATTTCGAGGCACTTCGAGTAATTGCGTCTCATCAGTACTATGGTGTGATGTTTGCGCGGGCACAGGAAGAGGGCGAGAATCTTACGATTGATTCTGATCCAGCTCCGATCTTCCTCAATACGGGCTACAATCAAACCCAACAATAGAGTCTTGGTTTCTATTCAACCGTAACAGATTTTGCGAGGTTTCTGGGCTTGTCGATATTACGCCCAAGCGCCTTCGCACATCCGTATGCAAGCAATTGAAGCGGGATTACGGATAAGATTGGCTGCGTGCCCCAGGCCGATTTTGGAAGGCCAATAAACTCATTGGAGATTTTCTGGATCTCCGTATCACCCTCGGTTCCAATGGCGATAATGTGTCCGCCTCGAGCGCGAATCTCTTCAAGATTGGAAATGGTTTTTGAATACCACTCATCTTTGGGAGCCAGGGTAATGATGGAAACATCAGGGTCAATGTACGCAATGGGACCGTGTTTTAATTCGCCCGCTGCAAAGCCCTCAGCTGGGAGGTAAGTGAGCTCCTTGAACTTCAAAGCGCCCTCTAGGGCAATCGGATACATCGTTCCGCGTCCCACAAAAAGAATGATCCTTTGGTTCTTCAGTTTTTCACCGATCTTAATGAATGCTTCGCTCTGACTGAGTACTTGATCCAGATCTTGGGGAAGGCGTGCAAGGCCATGAAATGATTTTTGTGCAGAGTCCTTGGTCTGTTGAATTCCTCGTAAGCGACCCACGTCCAGCGCAAGAGCGCAGAGCATCGTGAGTTGGGCGGTGAATGCCTTGGTCGAGGCGACGCCAATTTCGGGTCCGGCTTTGGTGGGATATTGAAATGAGCTCTCCCGAGCAATGGTCGAATTCGGGACGTTGCAGATTGAAAATGTTGATGCACCGGCATCATTAGCAAGTCGGAGGGCAGCTAGAGTGTCAGCCGTTTCCCCTGATTGAGAAATGACCCCGACCACGGTTCCAGGCTCAAATACCGGGTCACGGTAACGAAACTCACTCGCGATATCGACTTGGCAATCGAGTCTCGCCCATCGCTCAAAATAGTATTTGGCGGCCATGGCTGCGTGGGAACTGGTGCCGCAAGCGACCAAGTAGAGGCGCTTTACATTTTTCCAAAGTACTTCATGGGCTTTTTGGTGGTCCCACATGAAAGGACTCTTTTGATCCAGCGGAAGCCGCCCCGTAAGCGTGTCGGCGACCACCATTGGTTGCTGAAAGATTTCTTTTAACATGAAACTTTCAAAACCATTTTTTTCAACTTTGTCTGCAGTCCAGTCAATGGTTTCAAACTTGAGGCCCTTTGCGTGAAAGCCATCTTTATCGGCTATGAAAATTTCGCCTTTGGGTAAAAAGCAAACTTCATTGTGATAGGGAATGATCGCCTGAATGTCGCTTGCAATGAGCGCTCCGTCTTTGAGTTTGGAAACGACGAGTGGTGCACCATTTTGAATTCCAAAAAGCTTTCCTGGAATTCCAAGAGCCATGAGCACGATCGCATAGTGGCCTTCCACCTCATCAATCGCTTTCTTCATCGATTGGAGGAGCGTGGACTCTGCAGATTGAGTTGGATTTTTCTTTGCAATTTCTTTTCGTCGGAATTCAATGAGCTGAGCGAACACTTCGGTGTCAGTTTGAGAGGAAAATTGGACCCCTTCTTTTGAAAGGTATTCTTTAATTTGAGAATAGTTTTCGATAATGCCGTTATGAACGAGGACGATCTCGCCTGCTCGATGGGGGTGGGCATTAGTTTCATTGGGAGCCCCATGGGTTGCCCAGCGGGTGTGTGCAATCCCTTGAGTTTCGGTCTTTCCACAATCTTGGGTCAGGTCGATGAGTCCCTGTACCGGACCCGCATTTCGCTTGATTTCAAAATGATCTTTTGAGTAGAGGGCAAAGCCGGCGGAGTCGTATCCTCGGTATTCCAGACGCATGAGTCCGTCGAGGAGAATGGGGAGAGCTTGCTTTTGTCCAACATAACCAACAATTCCGCACATAGGCTTGCGATCATAGTGAAGTTTGATTTAGAATGAAAGCATGAAAAGAAAGATTTTCCCCTATGTTTTGATGTTACTTTTTGGCTCATTTGACGCAAGTTTAGCTCATGGAAAAGCGCTGAAGCTTGATTTGGGAGCAAGCCAATTGAGCTACGGTGAGAAAGTATTTCATTTCATTTCAGGCACCTTCGAGGTCAAAAGGGGGCTCGTGGTCGGAGGGACACTGGTGTTGGACGTGCGAGGGGCGCCGATGATCAATTCAGATCGATACCCGACCGCAAAGTTCAAGATGAAGAGCTGGAGAGAGATTCATAGTTTTGCCCCAGGAGCCCCCAACTTAGCAGTGGCGGGAGCCCTCACCATCAACGGGAAGACCTTCCCGGTTGAAACCCAGCTGAATTACGAGCCCAAGGATCATGGGTTTCGCGCCACTGGAAATGCTGAGTTTGGTAAAAAGAAATCGATGCTTCACGGTGAAGTAGAGCTTAAAATCGTAGCGACCTCTACTTGATGAGGGTTTCCAGTTCAGCTGATTTGAAGACTTCATCTCCCAGCTTTAATTTTTCTTTTTGAAGAGCCCTGATGTCCATTTCAATTGTGTTTTCCATCAGCATGCGATGGATCGTGACGGGTTTTTCTTGGCCCATTCGATAGGCACGATCTTCAGCTTGAAGTTCCGCATAGGGATTCCACCAAGGATCACAAAAAATAACGTGACTGGCTTTTGTAAGATTTAATCCCACTCCCCCGGCTTGAAGGGAAAGAAGGAATACCTTTGCTTCATCTGAGTTTTGGAATCTCGATACGACCGCGCCACGATTCTGAGTGGTCCCATCCAGTCGCTCTACGGGTGCAATTCCGTCGAGCGCATTTTCAAAAAGATTTAAAAACTGAGTCCACTGAGAGTAGACGAGAACAGAATGTCCTGCATCGGTTAACTCTTCGATCAGTTCCAAGGTTTCTGAAAGTTTACTTGAGCTGAGGCTCCTGCGTTCAGGATCAATGAGGCCTGGATGATTGCAAACCTGACGGGCTCTGAGAAGGACCTCAAAAAAGGTAAATGGAGTGAGCTCTTCTTGATCGGTCAGGCGTTTCAGGATCTCTGTTTTTGCAGCTGCATAAATAGATTGATAGAGTTGGCGTTCATTCTCGTTTAAAGGGAGAACATGATCAATGTAGGTTTTGGGAGGAAGTTCCTTCAGCACCTCAGTTTTAGTTCTTCTTAAGAAAAAGGGGCTTGTGAGTTTAACTGTCATTTCTGATTCGTGAGTGAAGAGCCCCGGTGAAACAAACTGAAAGAGGCTAAGCAAGTCGCGACGTTTATTTTGGATCGGCGTTCCTGTGAGTGCGATTCTAAAGTGTGCCTGAAGTTTGGTGACCGCGATTGCGGCCTGGGTTTCAGGATTACGGATTAAGTGCGCTTCATCTAAGACGACTGAAGACCAGTCTATTTTTGAGAATCGATCGGGCTCCTGACGTAATATGGAATAAGTGGAGAGTGTAAGATCCGCGTTTTCATCCCAGGCTCTGTCTGATCCATGAAAGATTTGAACTTTTAAATCAGGGCGAAATCGATGCGCTTCTTCCTTCCAGTTTTGGAGGAGTGAAGTTGGCAATAAAACAAGACTCTTTGATTCAAGGACGGCCAGAGTTTGGATGGTTTTTCCAAGACCCATATCGTCAGCTAAGATTGCGCCTTGAAGAGAGCGTGCTTTTTCTTTCAGCCAGTGGACGCCTGATTTTTGATAGTCTCGAAGTAGGTTCCAAAGCTCGGGCCTTATTTCTGCGCTGAATTCGGCAGGACCAAGAGCGGCTCCTGGGGCCAGGTTCTGAAGGAGGGCAGAAATCCGAGATTCTTGAGCCGGTTGCTTCTCTCTTTTTTCGAGGAGCTTTAAGAGCAGCTCTTTTTCTTTGAGGGCATCTTCAAGTTTGATGTCACCCTGAGTCTGCAAGAAATTTGAGATAAATTGATCCATAGCCATCGAGGTGGAACCCGATAAGGAATCGCGCATGAGGATTGCATCTCTCACTCCTAACTTCTGGGGTTGATCGATTGCCAGGTTATAGTTTTGCCGAGCTTCTTTGATCAACTCATTTTCGCGTTTTATATTACGATTAAAAATTTGTCCTTCTGGGAGCTTCGGATATTCAATGCGAGCGGTTAAAGAGATGAGCTCGTTACTGAGGGTCTCTGGGTGGAGGACAAGAGTCGGGGTTCCTTCGATGAGTTCAGGCAGCCGAGCAGTTTCGATTCTCATTTCAAATTCGTTCTTGATGGCCTGAAGTTCGAGTTGAACGAACTTTGGAATTTCTGATTTTAGAATGGTACGATGGGCCGTCTGAGGATGAGCGTTTCCGATCATTAATTGATCTTGAGAGAGAAACAATCCTCCCTCCAGTATTTCGTCTGCATTTACGGATTCGAAATGAAGAGCAATGTCATGAACGCCGGAATCCAAAATCCTTGCTACAGGAGTTTGAGTCTTTGGGTTTGCTTTTAAGGATTGAATCGTGGGGTGTCCCTCAATGAGAAATGCGGGGAAGTTCGCACAGGCGCGAAGCACCTCTTTCCAGGGAGGATTCCCCGTTGCAAAGAGTTCATCAATTTTTAAATCTTCAGGGGTAACGGAGGGAAGGGGGAGTTTAATTCGTCCACTTTGAATCCCGCCGATCAATGCGACCAAAGAGCCCGGCATGGGTTGAGGTTCGCCTTTGACGATGAGATTTCTTTTGAGGGTAATTTTCGCCTTTTTACCCGGTTCGCTTGGGTGATAGAGCCAGTGATACTGAAGGTGGGCCCCTTCGGCTGGAGCACCGGCGGATGCCTCAGGAACGACCCCATTTTGAAGGCCCAGAGCGACTCCAACAATATGATGACAAGGCTCAATTTTGCTGCCACAATTGCAGTGAGCATCTTGGTCCTTCAGCCAAAGTGTGACTTGGAAGGCCAAGATTCGCTCTGTCGTTTGAATCTTGAATTTAAGCTCGTTTAAGTCTTTCGAAGTGGAGATCCGTTCGATTGATTTAGAGTTACGAGATAGCGCTACGCCTCGTGACCAAATTCCGGGTAAACATTCCTCTTTTAACCAATCTAAAAATTCATTCATACCATTTTTTTGACCCGCTCGAGTGTCATCCTATGATACTTTTTTATTAAGAGGGAGAAGATTTTATCAATCTCCTTCAACGTAAAAAGGAGCGAATCTTGAAAAAAGCTTTCATCTTAGACACCAACGTTTTGCTTTTTGACCCACTAGCCATTTTCAAATTGGGAGCAAATGACATCATTATCCCGATTGTTGTGATTGAAGAGATCGACCGCTTCAAGCGTGAAATGAGTGAAAATGGGCGTCATGCTCGACATTTTTCTCGTTTGATTGATGACATGAGAAAAAATGGCGAGCTAGCAAAAGGTGTGAAGCTTCCGAATGGCGGACAGCTCACCGTTGAGCTCGGGGGTGGAGATGTTCCCCTTCCGTCTGAACTGGGAATGGATAAGGCTGATAACAAGATTCTTGGCCTGGCTCTCATGCTCAAAAAAGAGCAACCGCGTCGACCTATTTTATTTCTTACGAAGGATGCCAATCTTCGGATTAAAGCCGATGCACTCGGTGTAGCGGCAGAGGATTATGAGCCATCAAACGTCGAGCCTGAGCAATTGTATTCAGGCAGTTCAACCCTGAAGGTCGACTCCAGTTTGGTGGATGAATTTTACGCAAACAAGCGTCTTCCTTATTCTGACAAGCTCTTTGAGTTCGATAAAGAAGCCGCGAAATCATTTTATCCAAACCAATATATTATCCTCAAGGATTACGCGAATCCAACGCACACTGCGATGGGGCGTTTTTCTAAAGAACTGGAGTCCATTGTTCCTTTGGTGAAGCCACCAGAAGGGCTTTGGGGGATTTTTCCGAAAAACGCAGAGCAGGCTTTCGCGGTGGATGCCCTATTGAATGACGAAGTGAAATTGGTCAGTCTTTTAGGGAAAGCCGGAACAGGAAAGACTCTTTTTGCGATTGCAGCGGGTTTGGTAAAAACCGTCGATGAAGGTGTTTACCATCGCTTGCTGGTTTCTCGTCCGGTGTTCCCACTCGGTAAAGACATTGGATTTTTGCCTGGAACGGTAGAAGAAAAACTCAATCCTTGGATGCAGCCGATTTACGACAACGTGGACTTTTTGTTTGGTTCTTCTGCAAACCGTAATCGTAGAGGTGCGGGGAAGGGTGCTCAAGAACTCATGAATCAGGGATTGCTTCAGATTGAGCCTCTCACTTACATTCGGGGTCGTACGATTCCTCAGCAGTACTTGATTGTGGATGAGTCACAAAACTTAACTCCGCACGAAATCAAAACCATTATTACTCGAGCAGGGGATGATACGAAGATTATTTTGACTGGGGATTCTTACCAGATCGATAATCCGTATGTGGATGCTGCAAATAATGGTTTGGTATACTTGGTAGATCGCTTCAAGGATCAGTCGATCGCAGCGCACGTGACTTTCTTAAAAGGTGAGCGCTCGAAATTGTCTGAGCTTGCAAGTAATTTGCTTTAATTATTCTGAGACAGCTTCTGAATACTGAGGTCGATCTCATGTTCGAGATGGCGACGGTATGAGCTTGCGAGTAATCTGAGCTCGTCGGTCTCTGCATGTGTTTCAAGGGCACGGAAAAGAATTCTGCCTCGAACCATTACGGTGAGGGACATCTTTCCTTTTTCGCTTCGCTCTTCTTGAAATCTGACCATCTCTTCCAGTAACTCAATCTTGCCCATGCGATTGATGTGCATTTGGTAGTACGGATCATGTCTTACTGCTCCGCGCTTGTTTCTTTCAGATACGAGGTCGATGATGTTCTCATGTTGTGTTTGCATATTAGATCCTATTAATTCAATCTTTGTGCCAAACTTCAGGGCACCTCAATTTTTTAGAATTTGGAATAGATTTCAGGCGCTTAGGGGCTCTTTAAATTGTTTTCATCGACACTTGAGTTTTGATGGATTTGGGAAATATTTACCCGAAATGTACAGGAATTAGAATTTAAAGACTGTCCCGATGGAGGTATTCAGGGAAACCAGGGGAATTCGGTTCGCATCCGTGTGTGATGCGCCACTGAGATAGGCCCAGCCAAATCGATATCCTAGAGTAGGGCCGATTAGTATCTTCGGGTAAAGCTGGTACCACAGGCTAAACTCGGTGCCGAAGCTTGGGCCTGAGAAAGTGTTGTGATGAGTCTGGTCTTTCAGGCTCGTGTACCCGAAGGAGGCGCGAGCGGTTTGCAACCACTTTTTTGCATCCATCGGAACGAGGCGTCCTCGATAGCTGTATCCGAGCTCAAAAAGAAACTGGGTCCAGGCATCAGCTGCATTCCGCTTCAAATTGATTTGAGCGGTGGGATCGTCAAAGGCTCCTCCGATGCCGGAGTTGATATCCGTGGGAGTTGAAATCGATTTCCAGGTAGTCGCGAGATAGGTTGCCTGTAAATCAATGGCTGTTTCACCCAGGCTGTAGGTCATGCGGTAATCGCCGCCAATCTGTTTTGAGAGCAGTGGCTGGAGATGGAGGTCAACTTGATGGTAAAATCGGTAGCTTTGGGTAAACCAAGAGTAGGACGTGTTTTCCTTATAAAGAATCGTTGAATGAGCAGAGGTTCCGGTAGCAAGCGAGATCAATAAGAGTTGAATTAGGCGTACAATGATTCTCATTCAATCTCCAATTCGCGGCCAATCAGGCGATAAAAATCATTCCGTCGAGTGGTGTAATTGAAAACGTTCTCAAGCAGTGCAATTTCATTATTCCTGGCCGCTTTCAGTGCGTCTCGAAGTTCTAGTCGACTTTCCTTTTTCGTCGACATTTGACTGACGATTCGATCCAAAAGTTTCGCCGAGCTTTCAAAGCTATCCTTGAGAGGTTTCAAGCGATCTTGGAGTTGTTTGAGTTCACCCAGTGCAGTTCTGATTTGAACCTCTCCCTCAATGAGGGTCTTCTTCACTCCAAGTTCAGCCCGTTCTAAGTTAATGTGAGTGCTTCTCACGGCATCTTGATTAAAGAGTCCGCCCGGACCAAAAATGGGCAGGGTGAGATTGATGGCGGCCTGAACATCGATTTGGCCATTCGTGGAACCGTAGTTCGTGGATCCGGCACCATAGTTGTTTCCGTAAGCAACGGTGAGACCCGAGAAAGTGACGGTAGGAAGGGGCATTCTATTTTTTTCTGCAATCTCAACGTTCCCTTGGCCTTGTTCGAAAGAAAGTTTAGCTGACCTAATTCCGGGTGAGCGCTCTTTAAAGCAGTTAAAGGCTTGCTCAAAGTTAAGGTTAGCAGGTTTGTACTCGAGTTCAGTGGTGAGATTGAGTGGAGTTTCAACATTTTGATTGAGGAGGAGATTGAGGTTGAGGAGAGAATTTTGAAATTCTCTCTTTAAGTCAGTTACCTGAAGAACCGCATCGTTTCGATCGACTTCTGCGGAATCCAATTCTGTGGGGTCAGAGAGCTTGAGAGCCATCCGAGACTTTACTAACCTTAAAATGAGATCCGCAATTTGAAGCGAACGTTCTGAGGCATCGAGTTTTTCTTGGCTCAGACGGGCTTGAAAGTAGCTCGAAATCACTCCGATAGTGAATGCTCTTTTGTTTTCTTCGTAGATTTGGTTCGCGCGTTCGAATTGGAGTTTTGCGATATCAAAAGCGATTCGATCTCGGAAGAAGTTAAAGAGCGTATAATTTCCCATCGCAATTCCAATTGCAGATGAAGGATAGCCGGTATTACGGGTATCAGAAAGATAACCTTTGGATGGGGTACCGGGATAAGCCCCGAGAGTTAAGCTTGAAGCGCTCGTTGCAACCAGATTCACGGATGGGAGATAAAAGCTTCGCCAGGCAGTATTATAGTTAATCGTGTCAGATTCGAGTTGAAGTTTCACCTGTGCGAAATCAAGGTTCTGCTTCAAGGCCAGATCGATGGTCTGCTTCAGGCTTAGCTTCATAGGACCCTGAGAGGACGGCACGGTCGCGCCTTGGGCTCCGGGGAGTGCGAAGAGGGTCAGTAGTAGAACGGTTTTAAAGAGTGTGCTCATGAACCAGGATGAATAGAGTCCATCATTTCATTAAAACCCTTTGCGACATCTTGAAATTCATCTTTCGGCCGTAAATGAATTCGTTGGTTCAGATTTCCTGCCTTAATTTCATGAAATACTCTTTTGAAGTGATAGAGTGGGCCCGCTGTTCGGTGAGACAGAAAAATCCCCAAAGCGATCATCACGAACATGAACGCAAATGAGAGTCCGGTGAGTGAATAAATGAGGTGCCGAAGTTCGGTGTAGAGTTGAACTTTTGCCTCATCAGTCATGGGGCTTAGGTCTACCAGCGTGACGTAGTTTTCATTGATATAGCTATAGGCGATGAGGGCATTCAAGAGTACTAGGGCAAAGCCGCTTGATGTGAGCCAAAAAACGTAGCGTAATTGGTAGTCAGGATTAATGAGAAGGTTTTTTAGATTGCGTTTGTACGTTGAGTTTTGCATTGGTTGCAACCTTTCTCTTGGAGCGTTTTTTCTATGAGGATTTTTTCATTTTGAAATGTTTCAATTTGAAGCTTCGAGACGAGAATATTCGATCTTACTTTTACGGAAATCGAAGCCGAAGCATTTGGATTCTTTTTTAAGTATTCTTCGTTCTTTTTTAAAATCACTTGGGTGCGTTCGAGTCGGTCTGATTTTTCGCTCAGGCTAGTGACTAGCGGAGTGCAGTGAGCCCCGCACGTTTGTGCAAAGCTGTAGGTGGCGTCGAACAACAGCAAATGTTGAAAAAACATGATTAAAATCAAAGGTGTTCCCCCGTGTTTGGTCCTGTTTAGGATATCGGCATCAAGCGTTGGATTTCAAGGAATTCTTATTTTTATAGTACAAACAGTAACAAAGTTTTGACGCACTCAACTTTTCCCGAGGACTCTCCGAAAAGATCTTTGAGGAAGTGTCTATGAAACTCAAAAATGGAATTTTAGCTTTAGTCGTAACCCTTGCTTTGGGGGGTATCCCCAAGGCCGTCGCAGTCGTATTTCCCGATCAAATGGTGGTGAATACGGCTGGAGATGATGAAAACGATGATGCCATCTCCCGTTTTGGCGGAGCAAATGCAAAAGGAGCTCAGCAGGGGGCCTCAATCAGTAAGCCCTTGCAGCCGATTTCTGATTCAAGCTTTGAATCTGCTCCTGGTCGGGCCCCTGCGTCAGTAGGAGGGAGAGGTCCTGCGATGGTGAAACCTCATTCTGTAAAGATTCAATCGAGTGATCCACAAAGCTCCAAGGGAGCCATTGTTCGTAAGGCAAACCAAAAGAAAGCTTACCAAGAAGTAGCAGTGATTGCGAATGAGCTTGGCTTTTTTCCAAGCACCTTATTTTTAACTCAAGGAATTGGGGTGAGGCTCTACATTACGGGAGCATCACAGAAGTCTCAGTGTTTTATGCTCGATCAATTCGGAATTCGACGCCAAATTAGAAGTCAAAAAGTGGAAGAAGTGGTCTTTACTCCGGATCAAAGCGGAACCTTTAGTTTTCATTGCCCCATGAATGGCGCGAGGGGAACCCTTGTAGTGAAGGAGCTTGAGGTCGGCGAAAGAACTCCAGCCTCCGTTTCGATCAGTGCCTCTAATGCGGTTCCAGTTGAAGAGCATCAAAGTGAAATTCAAGATGGGGATTTTAGCCCTGAATTTCGGAATCATTAATTATGAGCGAGAACAAGGCGTCGAGCGTATTTGAAGATTCGATTGCAACTTTCTTATCCCCGATTGTTGGCTTTTTGGCTGACGATTCGGTGTCGGAAGTCATGATTAACGGACCTTCAGAGATTTTCGTGGAGAGGCGAGGCTTGATTGAAAAAACGGATGCCAAGTTTCGAGATGAACAATCACTCATGGCTGCTGTTCGAAACATTGCTCAATTTGTGGGGCGTACCATTGATGAAGATCATCCTGTATTAGATGCCCGGCTTCCGGATGGGAGTCGGATCTGTGCTGTACTTCCACCGTGTTCAAGAAAAGGAACCACGCTTTCCATTCGTAAATTTTCAAAAGGAAATCCAAGCTTTGTTGATCTCATCAATCGCGGTTCGATCACGAAAGAAGCAGCAAGATTTCTAGATGTTTGTATTTTTCTTGCCAAGAACACCATCATTTCAGGTGGTACCGGATCGGGTAAGACGACCCTTCTGAACGTTCTAGGTTCGAGAATTCCGAATTCTCAGCGCGTGCTGATTGTGGAGGACTCATCAGAGTTAAAAATTAACACAGAACATGTTGTCTTCTTTGAAACGAAGCACGGCGATGAAGAGGGAAATGGTGCGGTGACGATTCGCGACCTCATTAAGGCCGCACTTCGATTGCGT